>JAOZRM010000006.1:23554-28679 GCA_029940175.1 Candidatus Sabulitectum sp.
TTCTCAAGGGAAAGAGTGAACCAGAATTCAGAGCCGGAACCCTCCTGGCTTAGAACACCTATTTTCCCTCCCATAAGTGCAACGAGTCTTTTACATATAGAGAGGCCAAGCCCGGTTCCCCCGTATTTTCTGGTGGTAGAAGCATCCGCCTGTGTAAATGCATCAAAGATGTTCTTTGCCTTGTCAGGCGGTATGCCAATTCCAGTATCTCTCACAGAGAATCGGAGTTGTGCGTGGGTGTCGGTTTCATTCTCGGCCAAAACCGACACGCTGATCTCGCCCTGGCTTGTAAACTTTAGAGCATTTCCGGTAAGATTAAGCAGAATCTGTCTTATTCTGCCCGGGTCGCCCTTAACAGGGGCAGGTATGTCAGGGGCGATCATAGATATGAATTCAAGACCTTTGTGCTGGGCCCTGACGGCCATCATATCTCCTATTTCCTCGAGAAGCAGTCTGAGGTCAAAACTTGTGATCTCAATTTCAAGTTTTCCTGCTTCGATCTTGCTGAAGTCAAGAATGTCATTTATCAATGTTAAGAGAGCATCACCGCTGATCCTGACAGTTTCGGCAAATTCCCGTTGCTCCGGAGAAAGATCAGTATCCATAAGCAGGCCGATCATTCCAATAACTCCATTCAGAGGAGTTCTTATCTCGTGACTCATGTTGGCAAGGAATTCACTTTTAGCCTTGCTTGCCTCTCTTGCTATTACTGCGGACTGTTCAGCCACCCTAAGAGCCTCTGACAGCTGCTCATTCGATTTTGCAATGATCTTGTCGGCTTGAATTCTTTCCTCTTCCATGTAGATATTGCGAACAGAGTAGGCCACGTCGTCTGCGACTTCCTGAAAGAGAGTTTGTTCACTGGAAGAGAGACTGAGTTTGACAGGCAGCTCAGCTGATATAACCCCAAAGCTGATTCCATCAACCATAAGGGCTGTGGTAAATGGTCGACTTTCAGGTTCCAGCCCCAGAAGAGGGCAGTCTCCGCACTGGTTTTTCACATTCTCTATGGTGACAATTCCTGGTTTTTCAACAGCAAGTGAAGCACAATAACAGTTCTTTCCCGATTCAAACATCGCTATAAGCTCAACCATATTAGCTTCGGGGACACCTGCTGAAACAAGTTTCTTGACAACATTTGAATTTTGCCTGTAAACAGCTATCCAGGCTGATGAATACCCGCCTGTTGAAATAAGAGCATCGCAGACATTCTGTACCATCACATCCAGAGATCTTTCCTTCGTAATGATGTGATTAACCTGCCTGATTGCCTTAAGTGTTCTAGTAAGATGTTCCATCTCATGTCTTTGCTCTATCAACTCTGAAATGTCCGCAAAGGAACCAAAAATACCACAGATGTTTCCGTCTTTGTCCAGGTCCGGTGTGACTCCGGCAATTGCCAGAAAAGCGCTTCCATCTGTTTTCTGGAATTCAACTTCAAATGATGCATTCCCCTGCTTCATGACCTGTTTTATCTTTTCGCCGAAAGCTTTTTTTTGGTCTGGTGAAACATGATCGATAATTTTCCTGCCCATGATCTTTTCAACAGAAGAATAACCAAGCATGTCTATCATGTACTGGTTGGCAAAAGTAATTTCACCGTTGAGGCTTAAATGACCAATGCCCCTCTGTATGGAGTTAAGAATATGGTTGAAGTGATCTTCCTTGGCTTCAAGGGTCATAACGGCTTTTACCATTACGGAAATATCTCTGACATAACCCTCCAGGCCTGTGATTATTCCATTCTGATCTTTAAGTCTTCTTGCATTGGTTTCGGCGTGAAACAGACTGCCGTCTTTTCTCATAAGCTGCCCGGTGCACTGATGAATAGTGCCGTCATCGGTTAATTCCTGAAGGAATGTTCTTCTCATTTCAGAATCCGGAAAGAAATCCCGGGTAAGGCGCAAACCCAGCATTTCATCCACAGAGTTATAACCGAACATCTCTACTGCTCTTTTGTTAACAGCAGTAATTGTGCCTCTGGTGTCAACTTTGTAATAAGCTTCAGTCATGCTGTTGAATACTCGAAGCAGATCAGATTCTTTCATGGCTCCTCCTGATTTATTTTCTGAAGGAAGAAGATGCTATTTACTCTAGCCTATGTAAACAGCAAGAATCACCAACCGAAAGGGGGAGGCCGAAGTCTACCTCCGAAACCAATAGGCGAACTGAGATGATAAGTTGCATCATGCACTTCTTCCATTCAAATTAGCTCCTTTTTACTTTGCCGCGTAGTCCAAAACCCCGCAGTTTTGTGAGGTCCGGGGGATACAGCACTTGTATTTCCAGTGAAAAATGCTTATTGTTAAATGCAAAATGGCATTACTAATTCTAAAAAGAGGGTAAAAATGGAATTAGCATCTCGATTTCTCAGACACCCTTGTGGTGAAAGTTTTTTTCTCTTTGGCGCAAGAGGTACCGGGAAATCAACCTGGTGTCTTCAGGAATACAGGGATGCCGCAAGGCTTGATCTGCTTGCTCCTGATATATTGAGAGCTTACACGGCAAAACCGGAAAGACTCATGGAATACTCTCTGGGGCAGCCGGATGAGACCACTATAGTAATTGATGAGGTACAGAAGGTGCCCGAATTGCTGTCAGTTGTACATTCCATTCTGGAGCTGAAGCGCGGGTACAGGTTTATTCTTACAGGTTCCAGCTCGCGAAAGCTCAAACAAACCGGTGTTGATATGCTTGCCGGGCGAGCCGTTTTACGAACAATGCATCCATTTATGGCAGGTGAACTTGGAAGCTACTTTTCGCTGGAAACAGCACTTGAACAGGGAATGCTTCCTGTTGTATGCGATTCGTCCTCGCCATCGGATGTGCTGAAAAGCTATGTCGGGGTGTATCTCCGTGAAGAGGTAATGATGGAAAGCCTCGTTCGGAACCTCGGTAATTTTTCAAGGTTCCTTGAAGCCGTGAGTTTTTCTCACGGCCAGGTTCTCAACATCAGTAATGTAGCCAGAGAATGCGGTGTTCAGAGAAAATCTGTTGAAGGCTATATTTCAATTCTGGAAGATCTTCTCCTGGCTTCGAGGGTTCCGGTTTTTCAGAGAAGGGCAAAACGTGCGGTAACAGGGCATCCCAAATTCTATTACTTTGATACCGGGGTATTCAGAAGTATCAGACCAAAGGGTCCGCTTGACAGCCCGAGCGAGATCAACGGAGCCGCCCTTGAAGGGCTCGTTTTTCAACATATCAGAGCATGGTCAGAGTACCAAAAAAGTGATGTAAAGCTGTATTACTGGAGAACAAGATCCGGCTATGAGGTGGATTTTATTCTGTATGGAGAACACTGTTTCCAGGCAATTGAAGTTAAAAACGCAAGGGAAATCAGAAGCAAAGACTTGAAACCTCTGAAATCATTCATTGACGATTATCCGGAATGCGTTCCTCTCATGCTTTACAGAGGAACTTCATCGCTGGTTATTGATGGTGTTCTGTGCATGCCTGTGAGCCGGTTTCTGAAAGAACTTCATCCGGACAAAGCACTTTTACAGTAGTATTAGTTAATACTTCAGGAAAGACATAAGAAGAGGGAGGCCGAAGCCTCCCCCTGAAACCAATCGCTATTAAAGAGTTTACAATCTGACCGCTCTGAGGGTTTCTGTGTGTCCGTCTGTGGTCAGTCTGATGACATAGATACCTGCAGGAGCACTGGAAAGACCTGAGGTAACGGAGTGGCTGCCGGAAGCAACTGCACCGTTAACAGGCGTGCTGATAATTCTACCGGCAATATCCAGTATTTCTAAAGTGGCATAGGCAGGTGCTGGAAGAGTGAAGTTTACCATTGCACTGGAAACAACCGGGTTCTGGGAGATTGAAAGACCCATGGAAAAGTCAACAGCTTTATTTGTGTCACTTATTCCGGAGGCGTCTATAACTCCACCGAGATAGTATCCATCGCCACAGCTGTCAGGTGTGTCATCCCACATGGGGTGTTCCTGGCCGCTTTGAGCGCAGGTGTCCCACTCCTCAGCTCTGTATGCAGCCTCATACATTGAGACGTCCCCATCACCATTCATGTCAGGATCTCCAGGAAGAGCCCCTCCGGGAAGGCTTGTTGCAGGAGGAACAGAGCCGTGTACCGCTCCACTCCAGTAATAGACATACTCGTCATATTCAGGATATGATGCCCCTGCCCAGCTGGATTCACCTGCATTGGCAGCGCTGGCGAATGTCCTTGGCTGAGTAGCTCCTGCATTAATAACTTCCTCAAGGAAGCCACCGGAGTAACACTGCTCCATTACAACATGAATAGACATGGCTGAGAACGAATCCATGTATCCCATGAATGTGTCATCATCAAGTGTTCCATTCCAGAGATTCAGTATAACCTCCGGAGGGTCATCAAAGCCGCCTTTGCCAGTATTGCCGTGATCTGTGGTGTAGATGAAGAGGTGATCGTCTGCCCCAACCATGGCATTGATTGCGTTGTAACCGCTGGTTACTCCTGAACTGGTGGCATCGTAGATTATGTCGCTGTCTCCGTCATTGTCGAAATCCGGATTGGAATTCAGTCCGTTGGACAAGTCAACTGCGGGGTTCAGGCCGTCTGAAAAGCAGACTATGATGTGATCATCAGGTATCAGATAATCGTGGGCCAGTACATTGTAAATGAACTGAACATCACCGTAGTACCTTGTGTGGTTGTTGCCAATATTTGCTCCGCCCGAGATGATCCAGGCATACATGTGCTCGGCATTTGCCGGTGTAGACTGTACATTGGGAGTGAACCAGGCAAGGAAGTCTTCATACTGACCTTTGCCGTCATCGGTATCAGGAAGACTTGTGTATTCAACAGTCATTCGGGGCAGCACATCCGGGGGAATGCTCATTCCAACGGTGTTCATCTCTCCTTCAGGAGAGACAAAAACCCATCTGCACGGGTGGGCCCAGTTTGCAAGGGCATAGTCATCAACAAGAACAAAGTAACCGTCAAAAGGCACCACTACTTCAGGAAGAGACCAGGCTCCAAGAAGCTGACCTTCAGATAGATAACCGTCAAAACTTCTGACTTCCTTGTTGGAGAAGTCGGTAATCATAGTCTCCATTACAAGACTGGCTGCTTCGGTTGGACTGTTTACAACAGAACCAAAAGCAAAAGACGAAACGAATACAA
>JAOZRM010000125.1 GCA_029940175.1 Candidatus Sabulitectum sp.
GCAGCGGAATCATAATCCGCTGGTCGGGGGTTCAAGTCCCTCCGCCGCTACCAGTTAGGCGTCGATTAACCTCGACGCCTTGCTTTTTGTTACGGTAAGAACCCAGCCAAATCAAACTACTTCCAGTTAAAGCAATCTGATAGCGTCTGGCAATGCAGGAATATTGCTGAACTAGTTGCTGCTGATAAAGTTACAATGGACCATCCTCGAACGGTGCAAGAGCATCCTCGGAGAATATCAGTTGTCCGTCTGCTGTACTTACGATCCACGAACCGTCATCTCCCATTATCATCTCAGATCCTTCAGGCAGATTTAACTCGGTGGGATCATCAGGAAGTGAGCCGTTGTCTGACACATAGCTTTCCACAACATCTGTAACGGCAGTTTGTACCTGCACCTGCTCGGGGGTTAATTCCATTTGAACGCCGGAGCTACCGCCGGCAGTTATGAAATAGTAGGCCGCAAGCAGAACAAGACCACCCAGCAGATATGGGAGAAGTTTTGCTTCATTTTTCTTTTTTGGTGGAACCTTGTCACTTCCAAATCTGGAGTCATCAATTTCGGCATCAAGCCGAATCGGTTTGCTTTCCTGTGTCATTATAAACCTCCAGTAATCTTATGTTTTACCTTCTTCAAGAGTATAACCAAGTGCCTGGCTTCCGGGAAGTATGATTCCGCTCATACCTCTCTTCGCCTTTTTGACAGCAGAACAAGATCACGGAGCCCCTGTACCGAGTGACATTTCATCCAGTAGTCGTCAAACCCTGAAGCTGTTGTTATTTCCGCTATTGCCATAAGGGCTTTCAGATGAAAGTTACGCTCGTCCATGGTTCCTGCAAGAACGAATACTATGTGTACCGGTTTGGTGGCTTCGCCGAAATTAACACCGCCCTTGCATCTTGCCAGGTTAACCGTGAATTTTCCTGTTCCCGGAATAATGATGTGTGGAATTGCCAGACCCGGGCGCAGTGCTGTAGGAGATGTTTTCTCTCTTTCAAGAAGAAGGACGAATAGTTCATCCGCATTCATTTCCAGAGCAGGAGCAATTCTGCCTGCGATAAGTTTCAGAAATTCTTCCAGTTCCAGCGACTCTTCTATGTCAATAATATCTGACTCAAGCACAAGTTTATCAAACCGGTCTTCAGTGATCACATCTCTTTCCATCAAAACTTTTTTCAGTTCCCTTGTTATGGATTCATTCCTGCGCTTGAGCTCTCTGGGAAAAATTCGTGCTGCAAGATGAAGAAGAGCAGAATCTCTTTCCACCCGTTTTCTGGAATAGAGGAAGTACCATATTGATCCGCCGAGAACTACTGCTGAACAAGCAATCAAAGCTTCTATGCCGATCATCACCAGAAGCATGAACATTGTAGCTGATCCAACTATCTGCATCCAGGGGTACAAGGGGCTTTTAAACGATGGCCGGTATGTATGAATTCGGCTTTCCCTCATGACTATTACCACAATACTGGTGAGCATGAACAGAAAGATCTGCATTGCACTTGCCATTTTTACAAGTCTTACAAAATCCAGAAAAAGCATAGCTCCAATAAACAGGCTGGTCAGCACGATAGAAAACCATGGTGTTCCTCGTTTGGATCCAATTCTTCCCACCATAGAGGGTATCAATCGATCTCTGCTCATGGCCAGCGGAAATCTGGCCGAAGCCATGATTCCCGCATTGGCCGTAGAAAGGAAGGCAAAGACAGCGGCTAGAGCAAGAACAATGAAACCTGGATTCCCGGCAAATGTTTTTGCAGCATCAGACAGGGGGGTCATGGATGAAGCAAGAACACTTCCGTCAAGGGTTCCAACGCAGACCATAACCGAGGTGAAATACAAGAATGTAACAACAGCAAGAGAAACCATCATGCTTAAGGGAATGTCTCTTTTCGGATTGGCAGCTTCTTCGGCCACACTGGCAGCTTTTGTCAGCCCCCCGAAAGCCACAAAAATCAGAGCGGTAGCTTCAAGGATTCCCTTGATTCCACCTGGTGCAAATGGGGTCATTCTTGTCACAGTGGTGTGCAGATTACCCATCACAGAGAAGATCAGTAAAATAAGAAGAAGCCCGGTAACCATGAAAACCTGTGCTTTACCGGCATGAGATGCACCTCGCAGATTAAGGGATGTGAAAAGGACCAGTGCAACCATGGTAATTAACAGACTGTCTACTCCCGGTACAAGAACATCCAGAAATACTCTGATACCCACAAATGCAAAAGCAGTTTTGATACTTAAGCTTACCCATGCCGCGATACCGGCAATTGTACCTGCCATGTGTCCCAGAGATCTGTCTATGAAGTAGTAGTCGCCTCCGGCTTTAGGCATAGCAGTGGTTAGTTCTGCTTTACTGAAAAGTGCAGGAAGTATAAGAATGCCTGCAAGAACATAGGCTGCAATAGCAGCAGGACCGGCATAGTAGTAAGCAAGACCAGGAAGAACGAACAGACCTGAACTCACCATTGCTCCGGTTGCAACAGCAAAGAGATCGGGAAATTTCAGTGCTTTGTGAAGAGCAGCCTGCCCACTGCTTTCCGAAACGGCTGACCTCATTTACATTCCTTCCGATAGCTTAGTCACTAAATATTACGGTTGATACACACTGTTCCGATACATCCCATGGTTTCTTTTACAGCTACCGTTCCAACCTCTGATCCGGAAAAAATCATAGTCTCTTCCTGTGATTCTGAAACGGTAAGAGGTCGCTGTGGAAGGGCATAGTAATTCGGTATGGACATAGTCCGGAATGTAATCCAGTTTTCTCCATTTGTGTCCCTGAAAAGCTCCAGGATACTCATTGTTCTCCGCTGCATACATAGTGAGTGCACTTGCAATGTTTCTAAGGTTTGATCGGCATGCTGCATACTTGGCACTCTCAGTTACATCCTGAAATTTAGGAATTGCAATTGCTGCGAGTATTCCAATAATTACAACCACTATCATCAGCTCAATCAGAGTGAATCCCTTTGTCTCCCTGGAGTTCATATTTCCCCCATTTTGAAGGAGTCCGGATCCATGTCTGAAGAGTAGTACAGACCTGCTTCAGTTTCAATTGACCAGAGCAGTTCATCCTCTTTCTCATATGTATAACCTGCTGGAAGAGAAACATCACCAGGATCAGGAAGTGAATCATTAATGCTCAGGTATTGCTGGATTCTATCAGCTCCGGCAATAATGGAATCTCTCTCTGCCTGTTCTTCAGGAGGTGGAGAGTCGATGAACTTTCCGCTGTCAGGATTGATGAAAAGAAGGATCACTATAAGAATTATTCCTGCAGCGCCCACGAAGTAAGACCAGGGAATCTTTGCCGATTTTTTCCCAGAATTCTTCTCTGGTTCCCTGTACACAATTTCTTTGTCCAGCTCAATCGGGCCGCCTTCAGTTTTCATAAAAAACCTTTCATCTGCGGTTATCACCATTCGATTTATCACGGACATCCAACACAAGGGATTATATTAGAAATATGAGGGTATTAGAAAAAGTCTTTCTTGAAACCATAGCCAGAGAATTCATGTTTCCATCAGGAAGCCGCATTACAGCAGCTGTTTCCGGTGGAGCAGATTCTGTAGCAATGCTGTATATGCTGAACAGGTTTGCTGTTGCGCGTGCCTGGCAGGTAGATGTTTTGCACATTAATCACGGCCTCAGAGAGGATTCCATACGGGATGAATTGTTTGTCAAGGATATCTCAGACCAGCTTGGACTGTCTTTCTGTTGCCGGCGTCCCGATTCCGGTACAGATGGATCAATGGAAAGCAGGTGGAGTTCAGTTCGTCAAAGCATATTTCTTGAACAATCAGGGATTGTTGCTGTGGCGCATACTGCAAGTGACAGAGCAGAGACAGTTTTAATGAGGTTGCTGGAGGGCTCTGGGCTTCGAGGTCTTGGTGGAATGGATTATGCCGGAGTTGGTTCGGTGAGAAGACCCATGCTGGACATGCACAGCAGCGAGATTCGAAACTGGTTGAAAGAAAAGGACGTCAGCTGGATTGAAGACAGCAGCAATCAGAATACGGATATTTATAGGAACAGATTAAGACTTCAAGTTATGCCCGTACTGGAACAAAATTTCCCCGAAGCAGTATCAGGGATCTGTCGTTCGGGAGCACTTCTCAGTAAATGGAGAGATCTTCAGGATCAACTCAACCTGTTTGCAGAGGGCGAGAGCATAAATAGAGGGGAACTCCTTGAGATGCCAGGTGTACTTGGAGCTTTGACCCTTTGGAATTTGGCAGGAAAGCCAAGAAGCGGATTTGAGGAATTCAATAAAATACTAGGTTGGCTGAACCGTGGCGGAAAAGGGAATCACATTCTTCCCGGCGGGAAAAAGCTTGTTGCAGAGGATGATCTGGTACGCGTGGAGGCCAGAGGTCCCGGGAGGTATTAATGAACGCTGAATATGATGTCCTGGTCAGTGCACCGGAAATTTCAGAAAAGATCAGAAAACTGGGCGAAGAGCTTACGGAATTATATGCAGGAGAAGAAGTTGTAGTAATTCCCCTTCTTCGAGGTGCATTTATGTTTGCAGCAGATCTTATCAGGGCCATGAACCTGCCAGTGCGGGTAGAATTTCTTGGTGCAGCCAGTTATGGAGAAGAGACTGTTTCTTCCGGAGAAGTCCGTCTCACACTGGACACTTCATTCCCTCTTCATGATAAGAATGTGCTTATTGTGGAAGATATTGTAGACACCGGCCTTACACTGGCGTATATTCAGAAATTACTTCAATCGAGAAACCCGAGATCAATCCGCAGCGTTGTTCTTCTGGACAAACCATCAAGAAGAACAGTGGAGGTGGATTTACATAGAACCCTCTTTACAATCCCCGACAAGTTTGTTGTGGGGTACGGCCTGGATGGACCCGGAGGCTTCTGGAGAAACCTGCCTGATATTGTAGCCTTGAGGGAAGAAACGGAGAACACACACAGTGAGTGAGAACAAGACACCTCCCGATAAGAAAAAGAATCCCTTACCAACCCCTCCGGCAGGTCTCGGTGGATGCAGTTTTCGTACTGTTACCATGTGGGTCATGCTTGGTCTTCTTGCTTATGTGCTGGTGATCTTTCTTGGATCAGGTTCTGACAAAGCATCTCTTACCTATTCAGAGCTTCTTGAGTATGCCGGCCAGGGAAAGGTAGAAACTGCAGTTCTTTCCACAGGTGGAGATGTGGAGGGTGAGTTCCGTTCCCCTCAGACCATCGGAAATGGTGAGAGCTCACAGGAGTATCTGAAGTATTCCAGTTTTGTACCATTTGAAGACGAAGGCTCTATAGATCTGCTGAGAGCCCAGGGAGTTGATGTTTCAGGAAGAGGTCCCAGTGGCCTAATGGCTATTTTGATCAATGTAGGTCCAATTCTTCTTTTCATAATTCTTTGGATATTTATAATGAGAAGGATGTCCGGCGGAGGACAGGCTTTCAGTTTTGGCAAGAGCAAAGCCAAGCTTATCACCGGTGACAAGCCCAAGAACACATTTGAGGATGTTGCCGGCTGCGATGAAGCAAAACAGGAGCTAGAAGAGGTAATTGAATTCCTCAAGGAACCGGCAAAATTCCAGAAACTCGGGGGAAAGATCCCCAAGGGAGTTCTTCTGATAGGCCCTCCTGGAACAGGAAAAACCCTGCTTGCAAGAGCCGTTGCCGGAGAGGCAAAAGTACCTTTCTTTTCCATGAGCGGATCTGATTTTGTTGAAATGTTTGTTGGAGTCGGAGCCAGTCGAGTCCGAGACTTGTTTGTTCAGGCAAAGGCCAAGTCTCCCAGTATTATTTTTATAGATGAGATTGATGCCGTGGGCCGTCAGCGAGGAACTGGTCTTGGTGGAGGGCATGATGAAAGGGAACAGACTCTTAATGCTCTTCTTGTTGAAATGGACGGGTTTGCAGACAACCAGGGTGTTATTGTTATTGCCGCAACCAACAGGCCTGATGTTCTTGATGCAGCCCTGCTTCGTCCGGGACGTTTTGATAGAAGAATCACAGTAGGAATGCCTGATGTAAAGGGCCGTGAGGCCATTTTGAAGGTACACACAGCAAGAATGCCACTGCATAAAGAGGTTGACCTTTCTGTGATATCCAGACGAACTCCCGGCTTCAGCGGAGCTGATCTGGAATCACTTGCAAATGAAGCGGCCCTTCACGCTGCGAGAAGAGATGCCAATTCCATAGAAATGCGAGATTTCGAGAGCGCAGTGGACAGAATCATTATGGGTATTGAGAGAAGAAGTATGGTAATGACCGAGGAAGAGAAGAAACTCACTGCTGTTCACGAGAGTGGCCACGCCATAGTGAACGTTTTCAGCCCTCAGTCAGACCCTTTCCATAAAGTTACTATTGTTCCAAGAGGCCAGGCGCTGGGTGTTACCAGCTTTCTGCCAAAGGCTGAAAGACACAACTACTCGCTTGAATACTGTGAGACTGTTCTTGCCCGTCTGCTTGGAGGAAGGGGAGCGGAGAAGCTGTTCCTGGATACCATGAGCACCGGCGCAGGTAACGATCTTGACCGGGCTACTGACCTTGCCAGGAAGATGGTCTGTAACTGGGGAATGAGTCCGGAGATCGGTCCAGTGTCTTTCTCCGAAGACCACGGCCCTGTTTTTCTTGGCCGAGACTATGCAAGAACAAAGGGTTACAGTGAGCATACTGCCAGGGTTATCGATGATGAGATCAGAAGAATTATCGGAGAGGCTTACAAAGCTGCTCTTGCCATTCTTGAGGATAATCGGGACATCGTTGAAAGACTTGCAGAAGACCTTCTGGAAAAAGAAACAGTTTCAAGTGTTGAAATAAGAGAAATGCTGGCCGAACTGAGACCGGGGATGGAATTTCCCGGACTGGACTCACCTGATTTTGATCTTTCTCCTGCTGAAGATGAAAACATAGACAGCAACGAAGAGGAGGTGAAGAATGATGGACCTGAAGAAAGTGGAGCAGGGAGTGAGACTGATGCTGGAGGGGATAGGCGAGAACCTTGATCGCCCCGGTATAGAAAGAACTCCTGAGAGGGTTGCAAAATCCATGGCTGAGCTTTGCAGAGGACTCGATCCTGATCTGAGAGCTCCCATGACTGTAATGAGAGAGCTTGATCAGAACGAGATGATCATAGTTAAAGACATCAGTTTTTCATCAATGTGCGAACACCATCTTCTTCCTTTTCTTGGCAGGTGCGATGTTGTCTATCTCCCGGCAGATGATCGTATTGCTGGATTGAGTGCAATAGTAGAGCTTGTAGAGCATCTTGCTGCACGACCCACTATTCAGGAGAGATTAACAACCGAGATCGCCAATACTCTTATGGAAGAACTACAAGCCAAGGGTGTTATGGTGGTTATGGAAGCTGAACATATGTGTCTTGCGATGCGCGGAGTTAAGAAAAGAGACAGCAGAATAGTCACCAGCGCCATGCGGGGATATTTGAAACGACCTGAAACAAGAAGTGAGGCTCTTTCTCTTATTGGAAGGAGCATACAAGGGCGGTGAGTTCCATTAGATTGCTCAGCTCGGGTCAGGGTCTTCCATGGGAAATGCTTGTTGATCTTGTGGGAGCTGACAGGGGTTGTTTGCCCAGAGTTACCCTCAGAGATCGTATCAAGGTAGTTCTGATCCATGATCTACCCAGTCCGGCTGCTTCCATTTTGAAACAGTGTATGCTTTCCGGAGGGGCAGATGCTCTGGTACACAGAGAAGTTCTTACATGCAGAATCGAGAGATCCAAATCTGTTGTTTTTGGAACTCCCGCAGCACTTTCCCGCGGTTGTGATTCATTAAGAAATCAGCCTTTCGGTCTGGACGCAGTTTCCAGAGAGATAAGGAAAAACATTACGGCCAACCCGGGACCAGACGTACTGAGTATAGGTGGCAGAGAGTTAACTTACTCAGATACTCCATTGATCATGGGAATATTGAATATTACACCAGATTCCTTCAGTGACGGTGGCAGTTATTCATCTCCAGAAGAGGCGGCGAACAGAGCTGTTGCAATGGAGAAAGCCGGTGCACACATAATTGACATTGGTGGTGAATCCACCAGACCGGGGTCAAAAGCCATTTCCGCAAAAGAGCAGCAGCTTAGAGTACTGCCTGTTATCAATGCGATACGAAAGCTTTCCTCTATTCCAATCAGTATAGATACCTGCATCCCTGAGGTTGCTGAAGCCGCTGTAAATGCAGGTGCCAATATGATCAATTCCATAAATGCCATGGAAACACAAGGCATGACCGAATTTGCTGTTTCTCAGGAACTGCCAGTGGTTCTCATGCACATGAAGGGCTCTCCTGAGACCATGCAGACAAAACCGTTCTATGGGGATGCCCCTGATGAAATTGGGCATTATCTTCTATCCAGAGTTGAATCTATTGCAAAAGCAGGTCTGCCTCGGGAGAAAATTATTGTGGATCCTGGAATCGGTTTTGGAAAACGACTGGAAGACAACATAGCTCTGATCCACTCACTTGAATGGATCGGCATACTTACAGGATGCAAAGTTCTGCTGGGTCATTCCAGAAAGAGTTTTCTGAAGAATCTCACTGGAATCAACCAGGCTGCTCAACGTGATTCTGTCTCTCATCTGGTTACAGCCACGGTGAGAGGAGCAGATATTGTCAGGGTTCACGATGTACCGGGAACGGTGGCTGCACTGAAAGTATCTTCTGCACTGAGGAGGAGCTTATGAATCTCCTGGGTCATCCCCTTCTGTCGTCTTTCTGGTTGATTCAGATCCTTGATATTGCCCTGATCACCTACCTGGTCTGGCTTCTTCTCAGAGCTATCTGGGGTCAGCCGATAATGCGGGTTATCGTGGCAGTTGTGCTGGTCTGGGGAGTCAGTGTTGTGCTTAACGCAATAGGCTTCTATTCCATTGGTCTTATCACCGGGAAACTTGCTTCCGTGAGTATTTTTGCTCTTATTGTGATCTTCAGTCAGGAAGTTAAAGACATGCTTGCCAGATTCGGACGATACTTGAGTAGAATCGATTTTCTTGATTTCAGACATCATTACGATAACAAGGATATGATCAAGTCTGTGGAGGCTGTTCTTGAGACATGTAATTATCTCAAAGAGCGGGGATATGGCGGCTTAATGGTTTTGGTAAGAGAAGAGAATATCAACGATTACTGCAAAGACGCCTTTGATCTAAACGACCTTCCGGTAACCTCCGGCTTTCTGGAATCGTTTCTGACCCCTCCGGGGCCCTATCATGACGGGGCTATTGTAATCAAGGGGGATAGAATTCTTATGGCCAGGGCAATTCTACCTCTGACTTTCCCAAATGCCGATACAGTTGCTCTGGGAACA
>JAOZRM010000297.1 GCA_029940175.1 Candidatus Sabulitectum sp.
CTGCAAGATTTGAGGCAGAACCAGGCTCTATTCATCTGGACAGCCTCAGTCTGGGAGCACCAGGAGATCTGACTCTTGATCTTTCCGGGCATTTTCAGTACGGAGCTGATAGTCTTGCATTTGCCATGGACGGTATTGCTTTGACCAGGGCTGGCAAGCTTAGATTGATATCTCAGGGAGATCTGGAATTTGTTACAGACAGTACAGGAATGACTCTGGATACTCTCTGGCTTGATCTTCCCTCCGGGGAAATTTCCGCAGATGGATGGATGCATGGTGATTCTATCCGTGCATCTGCTGCTCTTTCAGATGTGGACATAGCTTCTTTTACATCCATGCTTGGTCTCTCTGTTCCCATCTCCGGAATACTGGGAGTTGATTTTTCATCCACCGGAGTACTGGGAGATCTTCAGACTGTGCTCTCGGCAACAGTACTTCACCCCACATATGACGAATGGGATCAGTCAGATAGCCTTACAATAAACATTCATTCACTGGAAGATTCTCTCATAGTGGATGGGATATGGACCTGGACTGACGGAGTTAGATCAGGTTTCAGAATCGGAATGGATCAGATATGGGATGCAGATCACAAACTTGATATTGCAGTTCATGATGTGATCTGGCTGGAGGCAGAACTCACAGGAGTTGGGGATGAGCTTTTCTACCTTCTGCCAATGCCATTTAAAACCAGTGGTGCCAGTGTCAGCGCCAGAGTGGAGTACCAGAGAGATTCAGCAGAGTTGTCTATTGGTCTGGCTTCACATTTCCAGAAATTGTTTCTCACCAATCCCGGTATTGAATTCCCCGGTGTGTCAGCCTACCTCACTTATCCGGATCAGCAGACAGGTGACTCCTTTAATGGCAAGTTCACTCTCACATCAGGAGAAGGACAACTAACCAGCCTTCAGAGCACGGTTCTTCTTGATCTGGAAGAGAATCTTTCATTTCAGGAAGGTACTCTTCCTCTCACTCTCAATGGATATGATTTTACAGCTACTTTTAATCAGTGGGAAACCCTTGTTTCAGGCATTGGCTGGCTTCAGATATCAGGTACTGTCTTTTCCCGCAGTGATGATATTCAGGAAAGACCAAGAATTACCGGAAAACTGAGAATTGATCAGGCAACGATCTCCATGGGTGGTGGAGGAACTCTCGAGGGTTCCGGTGGAGGAGCATCCGGAGCACAGAGTGAACTTCCCCTGGATATTAATATCAGGATCACAGGAGACCGGGGAATCTGGTTCAGGAACAGCTACGCCAATGTGGAATTGTCCGCAGATGTGGACATATCAACGGTTAGAGGACAGCTGCTGGTTGGAGGAGAGATCAAGGCTGTGAGAGGGGCAGTTTATCTTCTTGGAAGAGATTTTCAGATAACTCATGGAGATGTGAGGATTTTGCAGACAACTCCACTGGGAGTTGAACTGAACATACAGGCAGAAGCCAGGATCCGAAGCTCTGTGAGCGGAGCAGAGTATGCTATTACAGTTACTGTAACCGGAGACCCCGAGAAACCTGATATCACACTGACCGGGACGGGACCTGCCGGTGTGATTGAAGACAGAGATATTGTTACCCTTCTCACTGCAGGCATGACTTACGGTGAATTGCAGCAGTTTGACAGCAGTGCTCTCGGCAATGTGGCAGGGAACGTTCTGGGGCAGTGGCTGGCAAGCAGCATCAGAGATGATGTAGGTCTTGATGCTCTTCAGTTTACCCCGGACTTTTCTTCAGATTCAACATCTCTAGTGGTAAATGCCGGCAAGTATGTGCTTCCTGATCTGTTTGTCAGTTTCTCCAGCGATGTATTCTCCTCTGATGCTGGAACGCTAAGGGCTCAGTACTATTTTAACAGAGATTTCTTCCTTGAGGGCAGTACAAAGAGTACATTCACCGGTAATCGGGATCCTTCTCTGGAGCTGCACTACACATACAGATACTAAAAAAGCGGGAGCAGCAATGCCACTCCCGCTTCTGAATCAGTTGTTATTTATCTGGTTATAACAATTCTGCTTGTGCTTACAGAACCATCCGGGGCTGTGATTCTTGCCAAATAGATTCCCTGAGGAACTTCTGTTACATTCCACCCGATCACATGAGATCCCGATCCGAGTTCACCGGACTCAACTGCTTCCACAGCTCTACCGGTAATATCGAATACAGTGATGCTCACGCTGCCTGTTCCATCAAGGGTAACAGGGAATGAGATTGAGGTTGTGGCAGGATTAGGATAGGGATTACCTATTGAGGCAATCACAATACCCGCTGTTGTTTCCTCAACACCCACGCCGTTGAATGACCCTTCATTTGGAAGGGCATTGTGAGCGGTTACCATGTAAGTGATGTCGCTGATGGCGCCGATTGCATCAAAAGCAAGTGTCACATTTCCAGATGAATTGGTGATACCTGATGCCCAGAGACCACTTGTATGCTGGATACAGACCATGGCCTGCTCAAC
>JAOZRM010000126.1 GCA_029940175.1 Candidatus Sabulitectum sp.
AACTTCACAGAATACCGCCTGCTGATTGATTGGCTTCCCAGCCTGAATATCACCTGATCGCCGGTGTTCTGCAAGAAGAGCTGTAAGAGTGGTTATATTGCAGGAAGGAAAGGATTATTATACCTGTAATCCGGGTACGGAGGGAAAACTGAATGAAAACATTAATACTCCTGGTCATACTTCTGCCTGCATTGGCCTGCACTCAATCATCTTCTCCGAACCATGCTTCAGATACTGGTTTGTCCCTGGAGGAAGCTTTTCTCAACAGGAGGTCAACAAGGGTATTCACTGATCCTGAACCCCTGGCACTAAATGAAGCTATGCAGGTGCTTTGGGCTGCTCAGGGAGAAACCCGCAATCGACTAAGAACGGCACCATCGGCCGGAGCACTGTATCCCATGCAGATATATCTGGTTGCCGAAAGGATTCACAATCTTCAACCAGGTATCTACCGGTATCTTCCCGGTTCGGATTCAATAGAGCTCACCGCCAATGGTTCCTTTCTGGATACCCTTGCGAAGGCATCCCTTGAACAGATGTGGATGGCTGACGCACAAGCCATGGTTGTGATAGCAGCAGACTTCGATGTTGTTACTGATGTGTATGGATCAAGAGGTGTGAGATATGTTTACATGGAAGCAGGACATGTTTCACAGAACATCTATCTGCAATGTGTTTCTCTCGGGCTGGTAACCACTGCTGTCGGTGCATTCAATGATGAAGAAGTAGCAGAGATTCTCCGGTTAAGCGGTGATGAGGAACCTCTGTATCTCATGCCACTGGGAAGATAAGGCAGATCACTTCCAGTCCGGTATTGCTTTTTTCTTCCAGGAATAGATCATATGTTCTATTTCATTCTTGAGTTCGGGGCTGGATGAAGTGATAGATTGACCTTTTTTCTCAAGATTTTTCATTAAAAGACCGAAAAGTATTACTACTGAATTCGGTACTACTACAAAAAGCACATCACTGAATCCCAGGATATCAGTCTTCATTCCGAAAGATAAAATGAAAACAGGAGTTCCCAGAAAAAAGATCTGCAGAAGAGCAGAGAACATCTGCTGTTTAACTATTCTCCTGAACCGGGACAAATCCTGATCCGTTTCTATACGCGGAGTTTCCCTGATGAAATTTTTCAGGTTTCGCATCAGGACAGCTCCATTGATAAGAGACAGAGAGGGAAAACCTAAAAGAAGCGCAATAATCAACTCGCGACTCAACTTTCTCACCCCTTCTCTTTCCGATTGGAAGGTAAACTGCTTAACGAAAACAATGCTTTCTCAGAACCAGTAGTTGCAGAGGTCTTCAATACTGTTGATGCGTACTGTATCAGGAATTGTCGACATGAACCATTTCATGTTGGAGTACCTGTGCAGAAGAAGCATTCTCATTATTCCTTTTGAGTCTCCCGAGTAACCGTATGATTCTAGAAAGTGCTTGAACAGACCTTTTTCCCCGGCACAGATGAACAGACCCACAGAACAGAAGTCATACTCTGGAATTGCAATCATAGAAGGCTCAAAATCAATCAATCCTGTTATTCGGAAGCTTCCATTATGTTTTTTTACAAAAAGATGTTCCTGCATTATCTCAGTGTGACAGATCACAGGGTCTGCCAGGTATTCGATCGCTTCAGAGTTTTCAATGAAATTTGTGATCCTTGTTGTCCAGGCAGTGCCCAGACCGAATTCTTTGTGGTTCTGAGTCAGCTGTTCGGCTTGAGCACTGATAAAACTGTTCCAGTTTGATCTGCTTGATCTTGTGAGATTGCATGGCAGTGAATGCAGTTTCTTCAGCATGTGAGCTATCTGGGCAAGAATCTGTTTTTTATCCCAGTAAGGAAGTTCATTCCATACAGACCGAAGCAGAGAGCCTTCCATCTTCTGCGTTATAAGGAATGGATAATTGTTATAGACACCATTTGTGATTAACTCCGGAGTGGTAACGTTCAGCCGGCCGTTCAGCATTGTCAGATATTCTGCTTCATTTTCGCAGAATGAGAGTTCATCACAGGAGAATATCTTTACAATTTTCTCTTCGCCGATCTTGTATAGAATTCTGGAGCCTTCATAAATGCGTTCTCCATTGAACCGGGTGGAGCGGGAAGCACAGATGCTCCTGGCAAGCTCTGTACATGCAAAGTCATCCTTCATTAAGTTGTTGAATTGAATCTGCTCTGTAGAGATCATTTAGGAATCCTGTTCTGCTGATGAGTACTTCAAGAGGGAGTTCAGATACTCCCTGGTTCTCAGTTCCCATCGCATTGTGGTTGTGCACATAAATGAAAAATTCGAACAGTAGTTTCCCTGCGGAGAGGAAAGAAGATCGAATACTCTGTTTGCCACATGAGGACCCGGCGATACTGTTACCACATTCAATTCATCCTGGATCAGACCGGCGATCAGTGGATAATGGGTACAACCCAGGATCAAATGAGAAAGGTTCAGATCTTTTAAGGGCTCAAGCTCTCTGGTCAAATGGATTCTGTACTCTTCTTTAAGGCCGGAATCAAGAATATCTTCTACTATTGCGGCAAGTCCCGGCATTGAGATATGTTGGATTCGAGAAGCTGGATCTATCTTTTTCTTAAGTTCGTTAAATTTGACAGAGTTTCCGGTGAGCTCTGTTGTAATCACAGCTGCTTTCCTGATTCCCGGATGATGATTGAGAACGTTGATGTATGGCTCTACACCGACAAAAGGAATACTCTCGTGTTCCTCTCTTAAACCAGCAATAGCCGCTGCGGTGGCGGAATTGCAGGCAACTACAATCAGTGAACATCCCCGATTCAAAAGCATTTCTGTGATAAAGCTGCTTCTTTCGATGATCTCAGAATCTGATTTTTCTCCGTAAGGAGCAAAGGCATCATCTGAAATGTAGTCAATCTCCACAGAGGGTACTTTCCCCATTATCTCGTGCAGAATGGAGAAGCCGCCTATGCCTGAATCAAAAATGCCAATTTTCTGCTTAAATTTTTCCATCAATGTTTTCTGTTGAGAGATCATAAATCGCCTATATCACAGATCTTTTAATTGCTCCCCAGGTAGTCTGATCAAACGAAAGAACATCACCCCAGAAGGTAAGCGTGAGATCATAGAGCAGCCAGTCTATGCTGGCGGACCCGGGGTACATCTCTGTACCGCACCATACTGCTCCTTTGAACTTAAAATCAAGGGTCTGACCTTCAGAAGCGGGAATAACGTAATGAAAGGGCTCAGTGGATTCAAGGGAGAAGTATGTGAAGAAAAGTGTCTCCCAGCTGCCTCCATCCAGTCTGTAGTAAAGACCATGGCTGCAGTTTCCCCCAATGCCGCTCATGTAAATGTCTATATCCTGCTCCACATGAAAAACAATTGAATCACAGTTCTCTGGAATGACAATTGTCTCAGAGATTATTTCTCCGGACGCCGAAGCCCACGGTGAATTGACATATTCGTCCAAGTATGTTCCCGTGCCGGGGAAGGTCCATTCATCTGAGAATGTCCATCCATCAGGTGGTGTGGCAAGGTCATAATCCCATGCTACCCAACGCGCTAGATCCGTTGTTGTTAACGTCAATGCAGCAATCGCAAGAAATCCATACATGATATACCTCCTTTTACATTATATGGTGACAACTTGACAGTGTCAACGGTTGATAAATGCCGTAACTATATGATAGTAAACGAGTTAGAGGCTGGTTCAATTTCATGGGAAGTTTTAGAGCAGCTAGTCTTGATCTGAGCTTAAATAGTTGTTGGAATCATCTTGGTGTATTACAGCAGGGAGAGACATGAGCAGTGTTGCAAGAATTTACAAAGAATTTTACAGGGCAAATATTGGTAAAAACCTGCTGTTTTACCTGGTGTATCTAGGGCGAATTTCAACGCTACTGATTGTACCGCTGATAAGTAAGAAGGTTCTTGACACAATAGTACCTGCTGGAGACATGGGCAGGCTTGTGTTGTGGACAGCTTTAGCTGTTATGGCGCAAGTGGGAGTGATCTTTACCCAGCTTGGAACGTCGTACTTGTGCAGGATTCTTACAACAAAGCTTAAGAATGTTATGAAGGCTGGAATGCTGAAGGAATTTCTTGCCAGAGACGCAGGAGAGCAGAATCTTAGAGGAACCGGGTACATTCTCAAACGGATTGAGCAGGATGTTGAGCTGTTTGCCAAATTTGTGAACAGCGACCTGGTCTCACTAATTTACGGTGTTGTAGTGCTAATAGTTACCATGGTTCTGATCTACCAGTACAATGTTCTGCTTTTGTGCACCACACTTGCTTCGCTGCCAATGCTTTTTGCATCCATGACAATGTTCAACAAAAAAGTAGTTGCATCCACAACGGCAAAGAACGAGGCAATGGCGAAATCATCAACTACCTTGTCGGAGTGCATTCTGGGCAGTAAAGAAATCAGAGAGTACTCCGCTATTCAAGTATTTGTGGGAAGATACAAAGCCAGACTGCAAATTGAATTTCACAGAACAATGAATGCAGCGAGACAGCAGTTCAAGCCGAGTATTATGGGGCAAATGTCAACACTGGTGGGAAAAGCATCTCTTTTGGGAGTTGGGGGATATGCGCTTATCTGGGGAACTCTGACCTTCGGTGAGTATTTTGCGTACAGTATTCTTGTTCAATACACATATCGGGCTGTAGGATATCTTTTCCAGGGAAACATCGCCTACCAGCAAAGCAAAGCAGTTGTGGGACGAATGTCAGAAATTCTTTCAGATCCAGAGGAGAACTGCTCAGAGATTTCGAATTCGGTGGAATCAAAGATGTCTCGTTTTGATACCATTGAGAAAATTGAGGTCAGAGATCTCTGTTTTAGATACCCGGAGGGATCGGATTATGTACTCAAAGGTATTTCAACAGAGTTTAACAAAGGTGAAATTGTAGCTGTTGTTGGCCCAAGTGGTGCTGGAAAAACAACCCTGATGGGTCTGCTTAAGCGAGAGTACAACCTTCAGCAGGGAGAATTCTTAGTGAATGGCGTTTCTATTCAAGAAATAGATCGTGATTACTTTGTGTCGAGAACTGCGACTGTCAGGCAGACTCCATTTATATTCAGTGGAACAATTTGTGATAACATCAAGATGGGAAGAATTGCTTCTGAACTTGAGATCCAAACAGTTATAAAGCAGGCTCACCTTGAAAATTTCATCAGTTGTGCAGAGAATGGCATCTACACAGATATGTCTGAAAATGCTGGAAACATCAGTGGTGGGCAGAAGCAGAGAGTTGCCCTGGCAAGGGCATTTTTGAGGGAACCTGATGTTCTTTTCCTTGATGAAATAACAACAGGTATGGATCTGATCGCAAGAGACAAAATACATGATTCAATCTCCAGTATGAAGAACCGGAGTGTAATCGTCATTGTTACTCACTCGGCGGAAACGGTGAAAATAGCAGATCGTATTATTCTGCTAAATGATGGGAATGTTCAGGGAGAGGGAACACATTCAGATCTCATTGAATCCAGTAGTTTGTACAGGCGGCTGTTTCAGACCATGGAGAAGGAGGAAGCCCCTTCCGAAGAAGGGGCAGAAATAGTTGGTTCCATCAGTTAGTGAAACGGATCTCCAGGCGATTTCCGGACATTCCAGTAACTTGTAATTGATCATCAGGAACCCTCTGAGCTTTATCCGGGATCTGCCCAGCACCATTTCCTTCGGCAGAGATCATTTTTGGTGCAAAAAATCATTTTTTAGTATATCTCTACATCTCTGAACACACCCGTAGATAAAAAGATAGGGGAATTATGCTTGAGAAACTGAAAAGAATGATTACTGCAGCAGCAGCTGATTATGTAGACATTCGTTACGAAGTTAAGAAGACAACCACAATTTCAATGGCTGGACACGAATTAAAGAAGGCCGGATCTAATGCCACAGATGGTTTTGTGGTTAGAGCTCTAAAAGATGGCGGATTTTCTTCAGTTACCGTTACAAGAGAAGATGATGTTCCTGAAGCAGTCAAACTTGCAGTTCAGGGAGCGTCAGCAATGGCAGGTGGAGGAAAAACCGTAACACTTGCCGAGGTTGAGGTTTTTGAGGACAATGTGGAACCGGACTTGAAGGGTGATCCTGCTCTGGTACCTCTTGAAGAAAAGATAGCCCTGCTTAAGAAATACAATGACATCATGCTTGATCAGCCGGAGATCGCTAACACGAACATGGCCTACAGTGAAGTGGACAGAGAAAAGTTTTTCGTGTCCAGTGAAGGGTCTGCCATTCGTGAGCGTGTTTGCACTGTGAGCATTGGTGGAGAAGTTGTTGCCAGGCGTGGCGATCTTACTCAGAATATTCGTGCTGCTGTTGGTGGTGCCAATGGAATGGCAGCTCTTAAAGACAGAGAAGATGTATTTCTTAAAAGAGCACAGATCGCAAGAGAGTTGCTTGATGCTGATCCTGTAAAGGGTGGCACCTATGATGTGGTGATCAATCCCAGCCTTACCGGTGTTTTCATCCACGAGGCCTTCGGTCACTTCAGCGAAGCTGATATCATTGAAGACAATCCGCCTCTCAGGGCGAAAATGGAAATGGATAAGCAGATCGGAAGCGATGTTGTTACTATTATCGCCGACACTCTTATTCCCAATCAGGTTGGCTTCTACAAATATGATGACGAGGGCGTTCCGGTAAAAACCATTCCTCTAATGGTGAACGGTGTTCTCAAGGGAAGGCTTCATTCAAGAAGAACTGCAGCCGAGTTCAATGAACCGGTCACCGGTCATTGTGTAGCCCAGGATCATGGATTTGAGCCTATCGTCAGGATGGGAACCATCTATCTTGAAAAGGGCGAGATGCCTCTCGAGGACCTGATGAAACAGATGGGTGATGGCCTCTACCTGTGTGACGGTAAGGGCGGACAGACATCAGGAGAGAACTTCACTTTCGGTGCCCAGTACGGCTACATTGTTAAAGATGGAGAAATACAGGAGATGGTCAGAGATATCAACATCATGGGTAATCTCTTTACCACAATGAAAAATATTGAAGCTATGGATAACACAATGAAGCTCAGTGAGCGCGGAGGCTGCGGCAAGGGGCAGATGAACATCAAGAGTGGTTACGGAGGCCCCAGTGTTCTGATCCGTTCCATGGTTGTGGGAGGTGTATAATGGACAAGCTGCTTAAGATCGCTGCTGCAAAAGGGCTTAAGGCTGAAGTATACAGCATCAGGGAAAAATCTCTGAGCATGAGCAAGGTAAATGGAGCAGTCAGTGAAGTATCTGCTTCCATTCAATCCGGAGTGTCTCTTAGAATACTCAAAGACGGCAAACTGGGTTTCGCCTATACCAAGAACCTTATCGACAGAGAAGAACTTATTGCCAATGCTCTGTCATCCCTTGATGCCGGTGTTGAAGCTCTCTACGATTTCCCCGATGCCGGCTCGATCTCAATTTCTGATGACTATGATGAAGCAGTAGAGGGTATGAGCTTCCCGGAAATCAGAAAGAATGTGGAACAGGTCGAAGAGCTTTACGGCCAGATGAAAGAAGGTGTTTTTGAAGCTGCAGCCGGTTGCGGTACATCTGAGATGAGAATACTCAATACATCAGGTTCAGATCTTCGTCAGAAGGAATCAACGGTCTACAGCATGGGACAAATGATCTATCCCGGAACAAGTTCCGGTATTCATAACATATTTATGGGAGTTTCGGATGCTAAGCCCTGTGTTTCTGATGTGAACAGAACGGTAGATTTTTTTCACAGTTCTCTGCCGGAAGTTGAGATCGGTGACAGCAGAATGAAAGTTCTTTTCACCCCGGATTCAATGTATGCACTTACCTGGAGGCTTGGGGTTGCTTCTTCGGCAAAGTCATTCTACGAAAAGGTTTCCCCGCTTTTGAACAAGGTTGATTCACAGGTTGTTTCTCCTCTGATTTCACTTGTCAGTGATCCAACAGTAGGAAGAACTGGAAGAAGATTCTTCGATGATGAAGGAATTAAGACCCACCGTGTTCCCATCTTTGAGAATGGCGTATTCAAAACTGTTTACAACAATCTTGATTACGCTTCAAAAATGAAAACAGCTCCTCTTGGAACAGGTTTCCGGGGTGGAATGTGGGGCGGCGAAAAGGTTGCGATGAGTCCTGCTCCCAGCCTTTCCCACGCTACTTTCTCCCTGGGAAGCAAATCATTTGAAGAGATGCTTGCCATGATGGACCGCGGCGTGATACTGTTTGGAGCTCTTGGAGCACACTCTGGAAACATTCTTAACGGTGATCTTTCCATTGGCTTGAACCCTGGATTGTATGTTGAGAACGGAAAAGTCGTGGGCAGGGTCAAAGATGCAATGATGGCCGGCAATATCTATGAGATGCTTTCAAAAGCCATTGCTGTTGAGAACAAGCCTTACTACACCGATAGTATGTTCGACAATCCATCGATCCTTCTGGAGGATATCAGCGTAGTTGGTTCATAGAATACTGTATCTCATAGAGCGTCAGAATGGCACACCATTCTGGCGCTCATTTATGTTTCTAGACCACAATTGACTGGAAAGTTGGATTATACTCAAAGTCCTAACGCTCTTGTTGACAACAATATAAATGCCGTTACTTCTGTTCTGGCAAGGTCTATGCATAAGGATAGTGCAAAGACAACCCCTGAAAAGGGAAGAAAGGAGAAAGGTAATGATATACAGAAGAAAGATGATGCCTTACGATATGGCCAGATCCATGGGAAGCCTTGTTGACGGGCTGTGGCCTGATAACACAGAGGAGACAGATTCTCAGTGGGCACCAGCAGTTGATATCTGCGAAAAGGGTGATTCCATCCGGTTCAATGTAGAACTTCCCGGTATCCCGCGAGAAGATATCGATATTGAGGTTTCCAGTGGCGTTCTCACCATTCGCGGTGAAAAGAAGATGGATGAAGAACAGAAGGGTGACACCTGGCACAGAAGAGAGTTCAGGTATGGCTCATTTATGCGCAGTTTTACTCTGCCGTCCGAGATGAAAGCTGACGAGGCTGATGCATCTTTCAAGGATGGTGTTCTTTCCATCACCATTCCCAAGGAAGAGAAGGCTCTTCATCGAAAGATTCAGATCAAGGGCTGATCATTCAGTCTGAAGCAAAAGGGGTGTGACGAAAGTCATGCCCCTTTTGCTATATTGGAGCCTGCAGGCTAATTCTCAATTACGGGGAGTCCTTATGAATTTTACAGATTTATCAGAAAAGACAAGAAGCTACAGACAGTTTCAGGAGAAAAGAGCAATTCCTGCTGAGAAGCTGAGAGAGATGATCAATGTTGCTGGTCTTGCTCCCTGTGCTTCAAAT
>JAOZRM010000298.1 GCA_029940175.1 Candidatus Sabulitectum sp.
TAAGGGATCTATCAAAGGAGAGAACCAACCTGGGAAGTTCTCTGCTCCCCTGGATTCAGTTCAGTGACATCTCTGTTCATGGATCTGAATAGTGAGAGAAAGCTGACATTTTTGAGCTTCCCTGCGCGGAAGTTGCACTTCCTTCTTTTTCGCGGATTGACAATGACCGAATAAATGTATAACATATATATACAAGTATTACATATAGCAGACCCGGTTGTTGGTTATGAGAGGTGAAAAGTGACAACGCAGATGATTATCAGGGTTGATCCAGGCTTGAAGAACAAGGTAACCCAGTTGGCGAAGGCTGATGGGAAGAACCTTAGTGAACTGGTCAGGGAGTTGTTGGAGAGATACACAAGGGAACGAAACATGAGTGTCTATATCGATAGTCTCTGGGACAGGATCGGAAACAACCTGTCCGAAGCTGACGTATCAGAGGTCGATATTTCTGAAGCTATCAAGCAGGTACGGTCGCGGAATGCGTAGGGTTGTTCTGGATACAAACGTGTTTGTCTCTTCGTTCTTTGGTGGTGTTCCCAGGGAGATAATTGATTTATGGAAAACTGGTGAGATCACAATTTGCCTTTCACAGGAAATCGTAGAGGAGTATTTGGAGGTGCTGAGCAGATTAGGCTTGAAGAACCAGAAGGAATTCGAGAATTTAACCAGGCTATTCGCAGAGGGCTACAACTCTGTTTACACCGCCAGTACACCCCATCTTGAAGTTGTTTTGGATGATCCTGACGATAACAAGTTTCTGGAATGCGCTGTAGCACTGAACTGTAAAACCATTGTGTCAGGAGATAGACATCTGAAGGATGTAAGAAAGTACATAGATATTGAGATTCAATCACCCAGAGAATTTATCGATTGTTATCACGCAACTGAATGAGCTGCACCTACGGAGATCTGTTTCCATCAAAATTTCCACAAATGTATTATGAAAGAACAGCGGATCTGTAATGAGGGACGACAGTAGAGTCCCTGAAAGTAGTGTAAGAAGTTCTCAACGATTATTCAAATGGTCGAGCAAACGATAGGGACTTTGTACAAGAGGTATCTTGCTCCGGGCTGGTGGGCGAAGCCGTTATGTGTCAAGCTGGTAGGGAAGCCTCACTGGATCTGCTTATTGGAGCCGGGCCTGTGCCGGAATGAAGAGAGATGTTATAGCATGTATATGCAGAACACACTATATTTTGAAGGGTTTCAGTGAATCCATGTTGTTTTCCTTCCAATGAGGGAGGCGAAGATGAAATACTTGATTATTGCCCTGTTCTGTGTTGCTGTTTTCGCGGGAGTTGCTTCAGATGAAGGTGATTTCCTGATTACAGCAGATGTATTGTTTTGTACAGAACCGTATCCACCAGTTACACCCCCTGATGTAATTACTTACGATGATGGATCGGCATACTGGATCACATGGGAAGGACAGCATAGGGGTGTATACTTCCTTCCGGATGAATTTTATTACCCTCATCTTGGTTGCTTGGTTGAGGGTGCTGAATTCTGGTTTTACCACCATACAAGCTATCCATGGGATACAAGTCAGTTTTATTCAGAATTGTGGGAGGGTGACCTCCTTGGTCCAATGACTAACCTGCACTCTTTTGAGGTAACAGCGACACATTATTCTGCTGTTACCGATGAATTTCCTCCTGATATCTGGGGTATTTGGGGTTTCTGGATAATAGAAAATACAGAACTTTCCGCAGGTGGTTGGCCTTCATTGCTGGGAGACAATTCACCCAACTTTACCGGTGAACCAAGATCGTTCTCTTCCATTGACTTTATTATCTGGGAGCCATGGCTATCCGGAGAAGCCTCAGTCAACATGGAGTCTATCAGCAAGTGTTCCTGGGGAGCGATTAAGACATTGTTCTGATCTTTATGTAAAATCTGATAATTTCATTTCAGACCGGTTGCACGGATTCATATGATATTGGATTCCTCCCGATGTCTGAAAAATGCCCTCCGGAAAGGCTGTTTCGTTCCTGCTGTCCCCTGATCTGAATCTTGCGATTACCTGCTCACCATTGTCCAGTTTTACATCAAACACGAAGTGATTGGCACCCTCTGCGATACGCTTAATTACGCAGTGCCTGATCTTTTTGGAAGACAGGTATTCTGATGCTTCTTTGTCAGTCATTCTCGCCTTTCGAGGGAAATTGCCTGTGATACATTCCTCATAATGAAACACTATTCGAAAAGTAGCCCTGTTTATTCTGATTGGTCCTGATGCAGGTCAATGCTTCTTAAATTAGGATGAAATTTGACATAAAATAAAGCTAGAGTATATATTGTGTAAAAGATAGGTTACGGAAAATAAAGAAGGGAGAGAAAAATGAGATATCTAGTCATTACAGTTTTGTTTCTTGCTCTTGCGGGATGCGGAAGTTCAAGCACTCCGGGTAGTGTTGATAATCCGGTTGAGTATTCCTCTGTTGAATCTCTGCC
>JAOZRM010000127.1 GCA_029940175.1 Candidatus Sabulitectum sp.
ATCCTGAGATTATCAGAGATCGTCTTATCAATGTTCTGTAAATTGTCGTAGCCATCAAGGGCGAGGACGTAATGTTCTTAGACTGGCAGAAAATCCCGGAAACTTATCCGGTTTACACTCTTGACTACAAAAAGAAACTCGCATCAATCAAGGTTCCTCATAATCTTTTCCTTACAGGAAGATGCGGATCTTTCTGGTACAACAACATGGACCATTCCATCGATCAGGCTCTCTCCATCGTGAAAGGATCAGAGTTCAGACAGGACTTCTGGAACGAGAGATAAGCCACCGGATCAAGGATTCAAGATTCTACCCAACTGTATCTATTCTGATACAATTCCAATTGACTTGACAGTCTCCTTTTGATTCCTATATTCCAACGTACTTAGGAATGTTGTTATTGAGAAAGGAGACCACTGTGGAAAGAATTCGTCTTTACGATTGCCTTGCAAGAATTGGAAAGCTTGTTGAATCCCCTGAGAGGATTCGTATTGTGGACGCGTTGTGCCAGGCTGACAGGTCAGTAGAATCTCTCTCCGCAGTAACAGATCTGCCAGTTAGAACAGTATCTCACCATCTGCAGAAATTGAAAAGAGACAGTTTTGTTGTGTCAGAGAAAAGAGGGAGATTCGCTATCTACTCCATTGCCGGAGAAGATATTGTTGCTTTCCTCGAGCAGATGAAGCAGCTTTCCGAGAGTATTTACCCCGAAATAACACTATCTCTGAAAAAACTCCGGGAAAACCGTAGTTTACTGAACAAATCAGAACTTCCGGTGAATCCGATGCTTATTGATGTCAGGCCGGCTGACGAATACAACAATGCTCACATACCAGGTGCAGTCAGTGTACCCTTTGAGAATTTTGCAGAGAATATGAAAATAATTCCTGAGGGAACACCTGTAATTGCCTACTGCAGAGATAAGTACTGCGATTTTGCAGATCAGGCAGTTGAGATGTTAAAAGATAATGGATACAGTGCATGGCGAATTGAAGACAGTGTCTCTGCTAGAGTGGCCGAGGCAAGACCTTTGGTAAATGGAAAGGAATAATGAGAATGGATAAGAAAATGATCTTTACAGGGCTGGGCGGAGTAATTCTCGGAGCGATCTTAATGGGTGTGTTCGGCTTCCTGAGTGCCCCTTCAGCCATGATAACAGAATCGAACAGTAACTTTTCACATGATGAAACCGTTGAGATGATAATAGCAAATGCAGAGGAAATGGGCTGGAAAATTCCTGCAACACATGAGATTCACAATTCCGTTGCCAGAGGTGGCTGGGAAGTGGAAAAGGTTACAGTTATCGAGCTTTGCAATGTTGATCTTGCCGGGGACATCCTTACAGGTGATGAGAACAGAATAGTCTCCTCAATGATGCCCTGCAGAGTTGCTGTTTACGAAACATCTGATGGTAGTGTCATCGTTTCAAGGATGAACACAGGCCTTATGAGCAGTGTTTTCGGTGGAAAAGTTCAGGAAGTCATGGCCATGGCCACTGATGAGACTGAGCTTATTGTAGGATCAGTTATCAACTAATCGGGCTACAAATCCGGAGGGGTCTTCTCAATGGAGGAGACCCTTTTCTTTCATGACGATTGTCTCAATCCTTTGATAGAATTAGAGGAGTATATTACAATCGTCGCGGGCACAGGAAGAGCGGTGAGAATCCGTCACGGTAGCGCCACTGTAACCGGAACATCTCCGGAAGTCAGACACTGTGCCGCGCATCATGTCATAAAGGCAGTATCGCATGAGTACAATATGACAACGTGATGTCCCGCGACTTTCACTCTTTCCGTGAAAGGCGGGAATTTTGCTTCTCCTGATTCTTGTTTCCACAGGATTTTTCGTTCACCAGACTGATGGTTCTCCAATTCCCGGCGCCTGGCTTGGAAGCGCAGGATCGTGGTTTGGTTTTACCGACAATACCGGCTATTACACCTTCCACGGAGAAGAGCCTGACACTCTTTCTGTCCATGCCACGGGATTCGGTGACTGGACCGGTGCAAAACCCGTGGATGGTGCGGTAATACAGCTCCATAAGACAGTGTTCTACACAGGAGAATCCATCCGGATAACTGCTTCAAGAGGATCTCTCTTAAAAACGGTTCCTTCAACAACACAATTGACTGAAGACGAGTTAGCAGACCTTTCAACCGGAGGTATGGGATATCTCAATGGAAAGATCCCCGGGGTCAGCGTAAGAGAATACGGCGGTTCAATGCCCGTAGTATCTGTGTCCATCAGGGGAGGAGACCCATCTCAAGTTGATCACATGATAGATGGTATTTCAATTGTTTCTGCTCGAGACGGCATGCCTACAGGAATATTTGACCCTGCAGTGTTCACTTCAGTAGAGATCGCCAGGGGAGGAAGTGCAACGGGAGGGAGCGGGACAGGAACAGCCGGGGCTGTTAACTACCTGCCACCTCTCCATTCACAACCGCTCTCATTTTCACTGTCTGCTCTTTCGAATGGAGGAGCATACTTCACTGGAAAATTCCGGGGATCGGCATTTTCCTTCAGACGGAACATTGGCAGTAACAACTCTGAGGGCTACAGCTCAACTCTTCTTACCACGGGTAGATATGGTATTCTTCGGACAGGGTTCATTGGTTCATTTGCCTCAGGAGACATTGAGGGTCCAGCCTGGTCTACTGAAAGCGACGGACACAGGAAACAGTCTCAAGTAGAAGGCTGGGCATCTCTGCTTTCCGATCAATTTGAGATGAACCTGAGTGGAGGCGCCGGTCTGATGGACTACAGACAGACGGAACCTTTTCATGTGGACGATACCCATAAGGATTTTACCATTCGCGGATCTGTTAGCTGGAACGGTCCAGTAACTGTCGCTGGCGGGATCTACTCCACCTGGCTGAACAGCACAGCGACTGATAACAACTCGATGCAGTTCGGAACGCTTCATATAACAAAAACACACGAGTTGCTTTACATGAACCTCGGGGCTCGATTTGGATCAGACAATACAGTTCACCTTTCCGGCAGAGCTACAGCAGAGCATGAGTTTCCAGGCAGGTTCACAGTGCATTCCTCTGTATTCAGTGATTACAGAGTACCAACAGTAAACGATCTTTACTGGCCTTCAGATGGTTATACATCCGGTAATCCTGATCTAAGAAACGAGCGTAGCACAGGTCTTGAGATCGGAGGAGCTTGGACCGGCAACTCTCTCCAGGGTGAGATATGCGGATTCTTCACCAGATCGGATGATCTAATTATCTGGTTACCAGACAATTCCGGAGTATGGACCCCGTCCAATATCTCTTCCTCTTATTCCAAGGGTATTGAGTTATCCGGCGGTTTTGATATGGGCTCTAGCGCAGCTTCCGGAACATTTACCTGGAACATTGCCACTGATGAAACCGAAAATACTACCAGAGAAGGAATGCTTCTTCCTTACAGACCGGAATACACATGGGGTCTTTCGGCTGACGTTGGAATTCCCATGGGCATGGTACTTGAAATCGATGTGAACGGCATGGGAAAGCGTTTTACCAACAGAACACAGAGTGAATATCTCAATGAATACTGGCTGGCCGATTCCGCTGTGAAAAGATATTTTGCCCGGGGGATAAAATTGGAACTGGGACTGGGGAACATTCTTGATACCGGATATGAAGAGACGAACGGGTACGCAGGACGTAGCAGATCTCTTCGTCTAACCATAGAATACACAGGAGACTAACATGAATAAAATCATTTTCGCAATTACACTGTTACTTGTACTTCTTTCATCATGCAGAGATGTGGCTGGTCCTGCCCAGGGCAACAGCCCGCAGGGACCCTATGTGGTCTGGTTCAACGGTCTTTCCGGTTATGCTGATGCGTACTTCATCCAGGAGGATACTCTGATCACTCATGCCTGGTCCACAGGGGAGAGCCCCAATCAGATCCTGGACCTGGGTAATAACTCATTCGCAGTTCTTTCATCACTCTCTGCGGATATCCGGTTCTTCTCCGGAGAGAATACAGGAGCAACTACTGGTTCCTTGAATTTACCGGATGGAAGCAATCCATGGAGTTTTACAGTCTTTGACGGAGTGGGATACGTAACTCTTCTTCTTTCAGACAGCATTGCACTGTTTGATACCGAGTCGTTTCAAACAGCAGGAACTATCCCCTCCAGCCCCAATCCAAGCGGAATAGCCTGCACCGGCAACAGGCTTTTCGTAGGACATTCCAACTGGCCTGAATCTTCATCTCCAGGAGGAGTCTCGGTGATCAGCACTGATTCAGGTGAGCTGATCCAATGGATTGATACCGGTGTAAATACGCACTGGCTGAAACTTCAACCATCTGGAATGATCCATTGTTATTCCACAACCTATCAGAACGACGGGAAGATCACCATTGTGGACCCGGTAACTATGGAAATAGAAACTGTGATCCAGTGCGGAGGGGCTCCGGGAGAGGGCGTCCAGTCCGGTAACAACTATCTCAGTCCGGACGGGTGGGGCAGTGGAGGTATTGTTAAATACACTGAATCAGGACAATACAGCATAATTGATATTCCAGTTACACCCACCAACCTCGCCGTATACGGAGACACTGTATATGCAACATCTTTTGGCGCTGACATGATCTATCTGCTGGATTCGGCAACATTCTCTGTACTCGATTCTCTTCAATCAGGCGGGCAGGGTCCTCAGGGCATAATTGCTATTGATCCCTCTAACTGAGTATCTTCCTTCTTTCTCGGTAATTGAAGGGAATCAGCATAAATGAAGAATACAAATTGTGATCTGCATGTTCATTCATCTGCCTCGAAACAATCTGCACGGTGGATACTTCGAACTCTTAAGGCACCGGAGAGTTTTACTCCACCGGAACTTATTTATCATCTTGCAAAAAAGAGAGGTATGGATTTTGTCACCCTGACAGATGTAAACACCATTGAAGGTGTTCTTAAGATCAGGGATCTTCCAGGGGTTTTCCTCAGTGAAGAGATCAGTACACTGCTTCCCGAGTCAAAAAAGCCTGTTCATATTCTTGCTTACGACATAACTGAGAACCAGCACGAGGAAATATCCCGTCTCCGGGACAATGCTTTCCAGCTTCTGGAGTACATCAAAGATCAGAACATAGTCCACTCACTGGCTCATCCATTTTACTTTGCAGGGGAGGATCTTTCCTCAGGGGAGTGGAAAGACCTTATGTCCAGGGTTCTTCTCATTGAGGGGCGAAACGGATCAAGAGCAATATGGGAGAATCAGGCTTCTCTTCAAATGGCAAAACTTATCAGGGGTGATGATTTTCAGGGATTCACCGCAGGTAGTGATGACCACTGCGGCAGGTTCATTGCCAGAACATGGACACAGGTGCCTTCGGATGGCACTTACAAGGACTTCCTGGCCAAACTGGCGTCTGGCATGGGTCAACTCAATGGTGACCATGGCAGTGCCGTAAAATCCGCCTATGCCGTGTACTCCATTGCCTATTCTTTTTACAGAGACCGTCTGATGTCAAAGAGTGTTCCAACAGCTGCAACTATTGCCGTAGACAATTTTCTCAGCCCCACCTCCCAGGATGAGCCGGAAGAACCCACCCTCTGGCACAAAGCTGATCTCCTATTTCATCATCTTCTCAAGAAGGCAAAGGGAAACAGTTCCGATTTCGAGAATTTCCTGGCAGACGAACTGATTGAGATAGGCAAAGATCTTAATCTTCGTAAAGGAAGCCCCGAGATGGAGAAGGAGGGAATAGAGGAGAGAACATATGAGATCCTTAACAGGCTTACAAACAGCCTCCTCCGGCGTTCCTCAGAACTTCTTGCAGAAAAGCTGAGTAATGGAAAAGTTATTGAAGCTTTCGAATCTTTTACTGCAATGATACCCATTCTTCTGTTGAACATTCCCTTTCCTGTCACATATATGGACCGCAGACGGGGACGGGACCAGGTCAACAGGATCTGCAGCGAACTCGGTGCTGATTCCCCTGCTGCAAGAAGATCCGGCAAAAGAGCGTGGGTCACAGACACTATTACTGATCTCAATGGAGTATCAAGAACCATACAGAAATTCGGTATGCTTTCTCTGAAATCAAACCATGAGCTGGCCATTATCGCCTGCCAGGAGAAGGCCGTTTCATTCCCCGGCTGGGTGGTGAATTTCAAACCGATAAAGGAATTCTGCCTTCCGGACTATCCGTCAAAGAAATTCTCAATACCTCCTCTACTGGAACTTTTAAGATTCTTTGAGGAGAATGATTTTGAACTGATCTATCTGTCAACTCCAGGTCCCCTGGGTTTTGCCGCCCTTGGCATAGCAAAATTACTGGGAATTCGTACTGTTTCAATCTATCATACCGACTGGCCCAGACACGCCAATGATATTGTTGAGGATTCACGAATAGCGGGAATGATCAGTGCAGGAACAGGATGGGTTTACTCTCTCTCTGAACTGGTTATGGTTCCAAGCAGGTTCTACATGGATGATCTGGAAGCCCTGGGTGTTGCCAGGTCAAAAATGGCACATTTTCCCAGAGGAACAGATCAGGAGGCTTTTTCACCGAAGTGGAGAACTGAAAACTTCATGTCCCGGTTCGGAGGAAGCAGCAACTCTCTGAAACTTCTCTACACAGGCAGGATATCCAGAGAGAAAGACCTGGATGTTCTTGCAGATGCATTCATTCAAGTACGCAAAGAGTTTTCCGGAGTCGAACTGTTCCTGGCAGGAGACGGCCCTTACATCCGCGAACTTGGCAAAAAACTTCTGGGTAACGGAGGATTCTTCTGTGGAACCCTTGAAGGGGAAGACTTCTCAAGGGTATGTGCATCGTGTGACATTTTCGTATTTCCTTCAACTAAAGACACATACGGCAATTCAGTTCTGGAAGCTCAGGCCTCAGGAATACCCTGCATAGTTACAGACAAGGGAGGACCGCAGGAGATAATAATTCCAGGTGAAACCGGTATCATCTGCAAGGGGCTTGATTCCTCCAGCCTTGCTGAAGCAATATTGAAACTTCTCAGAAATGATGAATTGAGAAAAACAATGGGGGAGAAAGCCAGATCAAGAGGGCTTGTGCATGACTGGGATGAAGCCTTTGAAAGCATCTGGAACGAGGGGAGCAAATTGCTTATATAAAGGTCTGCCTTTAGTTAAAGAGAAGAGTGGTTATGCTAAAGTTAGAACTATGGAATTTGCGGGATTTCACATGGACTGATATTGATTCTCAGAACATTGTTTTCATTATCAAGCCTGACACTTCTTGAAAATCAATCTCTCATAACATCTCTTCAAAAAGAATGTTTGTCATTATCGTTAACTAAGAATGAGAGAGCAATTCATGAAACTTATTCGATATGTTGAAATTGAAAACTTCAAGGGTCTTAAAGCTTCGATCAAAATTGATCTTGAGCATCCTGCTGTACTTATTGGTCCTAATAATGCAGGAAAAACAAGTGTTATTCAGGCACTCGCTCTCTGGAGCCGAGGTATTAATACCTGGTATGAACGCAACAATGCACCAAAACAAAAGGATTCTTCTTCGAATTTTCCAGCAAGAATCAATCGACTGAATATTCTTGAAGTGCCGGTTGCAAAAGCACGACTCCTCTGGAGTGATACACACACACGCAGAGGGAAGAATACCTGGATTAAAATTAGCATCTGTGTTGGAATTGAGTATGAAGGAAAGGTGATTCCGTGTCGACTGGAGTTCACATGTCGAGACAATGAAGTTATTTACTGCAAGCCATGTCCGGATACCATAAACCAGGCTGGTCTTATTGAATACGCTACAGGAATTAAATATCATCTTCTTTACCCGATGTCTGGTATTGAGACGGAAGAACCTCTTATACAGGAGGGGCGAATTAATGTGCTTCTAGGGCAGGGGCAGACTGCTCAGGTGCTCAGAAATCTGTGCTATAGTGTGTTTGAACGCGACAGAGCAAATGGTTCTGATGACTGGCAGAGGATTGTTGAATTGACCAGCAAGTTATTCGGTATCGACCTTGCAGAACCTTTGCTTAACGAAAATCGTGGGACTCTGGAGCTTCAGTATGCACAGCCTGGCATTGATCGTGATCTTGATATTTCTGTTGCAGGGCGTGGACTTCAGCAGATGCTTCTCATTCTTGCATATATGTACTCGCACAAGAATTCTGTTTTGATGATTGATGAACCGGATGCTCATCTGGAAGTTCTCAGACAAAAACAGGTTTTTGAAATTCTTAAGGACATTGCAGATGAAAATGGATGTCAGGTTATTGTTGCAACTCATTCTGAAGTTATCCTTGATGATGCAATAGAGACCAATCTTACATTGCTGATCAATGGCATATCCAGCGACCTGGCAAAGCGACAGGACATTCAAGATGCATTAAAAAAGTTTTCTATAGACCATTACTACAAGGCTAGTATTTGCCCACGAATACTTTACATAGAAGGCTCAACTGATTTTGACATTCTACGCTCTCTAGCTGCAATTCTTGATCATCCAGCACATGATGTGCTTACGGAGCGGCTCAATTACTATTACACCCGCAATATTCATCCTGATGATGATCTTCACAGCAGATTGGAACGAATGGGTGGAGACTGTGGCGAAAACATAAAAAGACATTTCTTCTCTATGAAGGGAATTGTACCCGAATTCCGAGGACTGGCTATTTTGGACAGCGATGGCAGAACAAATTTGGACAAGGACGAAAACGATCTTTTGACTACATACTGGAAACTCTATGAAGTGGAGAACTATTTCATTTCTCCGGAATCACTTGTCAGATTTATTGAACATCACTTCAATGAGGAAGGGGGTCTGTTCACATCATCCAGCAAAGATGCAATGCAGGTCATTCTGGATACATACCTGCTTCGCGAAGTATTTAATTCCGATAAAAACCAATTACTGGAATTCAGCAGAGCAAGTCGCAGTTTAAGAAATACATTGCTCAAGCATCTAAAAATGAGTGCGCTTGCTGAGTATGCTTTTGAGGAATTCGCAAACCAGTTTAATCAGCCACTTCTTTTAAGAAAAGGAGAGTATTACAAGCTGGTTAAGTTCTGCAAAGCAGAAGACTTATCAGATGAGGTAACAGAGAAGTTGGATATGATCGTTGAAAGGCTTAAGAGCCCTCCACGTCTGGTGTAGAGCCCAGAAGATAAGAATGGTCGGGGCGACTGGATTCGAACCAGCGACCCCTTGGTCCCAAACCAAGTGCGCTACCGAACTGCGCCACGCCCCGACCG
>JAOZRM010000299.1 GCA_029940175.1 Candidatus Sabulitectum sp.
TTGTAAAGAAAGGAGGCACCTTTGATCTACCTTGATAATGCATCCACTTCCTGGCCGAAGCCGGATTCAGTTGTTAATGCTGTTTCCGATTACATCAGGAACATCGGTGCCAGTCCTGCCAGAGGAAACTGTACTGCAGCTCTTGATGCCCTGGGTGTTGTTCTGGACTGTAGAGAGGTGGTAGCCTCGTTCTTCGGCAGCACCAACCCGCTCAATGTGATTTTTTCTCATAATGTAACATGGGCAATTAACACTGTACTCCACGGTATGCTGCGGAGTGGAGACAAAGTTGTTTCCTCCACCATGGAGCACAATGCAGTTACGCGACCACTTACGGCACTGTCAGAAAAGGGTGTTGAGGTCGTGTACTCGCCTTGTGATGAACACGGACATCTTGATCTGGATGCTTTCGAAAAGAACATTACAGGAGCAAAACTTGCTGTTCTTAACCACGGATCAAATGTTACCGGAACAGTTCAGGATGTTGAAGCTATTTCAAAGATCTGTCGTTCCAGTGGAACTGTATTCCTTCTGGATGTGGCTCAGAGTGCAGGGATTGTACCGGTGAGTTTCTATCAGGGACCTGACATAATAGCATTCACCGGACACAAGGGGTTGCTGGGGGTTCCGGGAACTGGCGGAATGGTATTTGCTGATGGATTTCAAGCAGACCGGATTCATTCCCTGGCTCAAGGGGGTACAGGCAGCTTGTCCGAAGAGGCCAGACAGCCTGATTTCCTTCCGGATCGCTTTGAAGCAGGTACAATGAATGGTCCTGGGCTTGCCGGGCTTCATGCCGGGATCGAGTATCTGAATTCCATTGGTCTCACTGAGATATATGCAAGGAAAATGAAGATCGCCGGCATGCTTGCCCGAGGTATTGAAGAGATCAGCGGCGCCAGGGTTTATCGACCCTCTTCGGACAAATTGTGGACAGCTGTGGTTTCGTTTACACTACCTGATTCATGTACCGCTGCCATTTCCGATTACCTTTCACGCGAGCACAATATTTGCTGCAGGTACGGTTTTCATTGTGCAGCATCTGCACACAGAACCATAGGGACCTTTCCAGAGGGAACAGTAAGATTAAGCCCGGGTTTGTTCACCACTGTCAGTGATATTGAAACCACATTAGAAGCTGTGAGAATGTACCGTGTGTGATCATCTGTACATGATATTCAAGTCAATGACCCATGTGCTTTCTGCTGAGAGAGCAGCGAGAAAAGAGCGGATATCCTGCCGGATGGTTCCTATCCCAAGGAATCTATCAACAGATTGCGGGATGTGTATTTCTCTGAAGGCAGAAAACGGTGAAGCTTTTCTTGATGCCATTAAAAAGGTTGGTCTTACACCTGAAAGAATAGAGGAACACAAGGGTTCAGGTCCGGGCAGTCGCTGTTACTCAAACTGATCAATTCAGCAACATTAACATTTTTTCAGGATCGCAGCAATGTTGAAGTTTCTCTATCGCCCGGTTCTTAAGCTGTCTCACACGCTCTCTGCTTATTCCCATGGTCCTGCCTATCTCAGCGAGAGTGTGTCTTCTGTCAGTGCTCAATCCAAAGAATAAGCTGATAATGGTTTTTTCTCGAATATCAAGGAACTCAAGCATTTCAAAAACACTGCTTTTTAGAGAATCCGCGACCACCGCATTCTCGGGGGCTTCAATTCCTTTTGCCGGCATCATTTCCTGGAAAGTTTTGTCACTTCCATCATAAACAGGTCTGTCCAGAGAGAGGTGTGTGCTGTGAATGGAAAGCATTCCCTCAATGTTTTTTCTTGGCACATCAAGTCTGCCCGCTATTTCATCAGTGGACGGGGCTCTACCCAGCGAGTGCCCAAGCTCCCGGGAAGCTCTTCCCATCCTGTACAGCTCGTTTACCCGATTCAAGGGTAATCTCACTATTCTTGAATTCTCAGCTAGAGTTTGAAGTATTGCCTGTCTGATCCACCAAACTGCGTATGTGATAAATCGACACCCACGGTTTTCATCAAAACCTCTGGCTGCCCGGATCAGGCCTACATTTCCTTCACTTATGAGATCCTCCAGGGCAACACCCTGGTTGGCGTACTGCTTTGCGATGCTGACTACGAATCTGAGATTGGCTTCAACAAGGGTCTCCTGAGCCTGCCTGTTGTCTTCCCTTATTTTCCGGGCAAGATCAGATTCTTCCTCGGATGTGAGTGATTCCTTTGAGCCTATTTCCCGCAGATACAACTCAAGGGATTTTCCCTCCACACGTCGAATACCCAAGCAACCACATCCCTTCAAACAGCAAATCAGCATATAACTTGCTACAACACGTATGGTTACTATCTGCAAATAAAAGAAGTGTTTGTCAAGAGTAGAGAGCCAGCCTGGCACGCCCGATGTGGGCTCAGTCGAACAAAAAGCCTGTCTATACCCTGATCTGCTTACGCCCCGAGTACGCCCTTA
>JAOZRM010000128.1 GCA_029940175.1 Candidatus Sabulitectum sp.
AGATTAAGATACCGGCATTGGCATCGTAGCAGGCAGCATAAAGGATTGTGTCATCAGTGCCCAGAAATTCAGACACTTTCTCTTCCAGTTCCTTGTGTATGTCCTGTGTGCCACAGATGAACCTGACACTGGAAAGACCATATCCCCGTAAGTCAATTGTATCTTTTGCAGCCTGGCGAACATCAGGATGATTGGAAAGACCCAGATAGTTGTTTGCGCAGAAATTCAACACATTCTTCCTGGACCCAACTTCAATCTCAGTACCCTGGGGAGAAGTGATGATCCTCTCCTCTTTTATAAGTCCCTGGGCTCTCCGTTTTACTATTAATTCAGCAATATCTTTGTATATTTTACGAGACATATTGTTTCCCTTCAAGCACACTGACGAAAGAATTATCCTGCCCTGTAACGAGGCACACAGCCCCGATTATAACAATCTGGACAGGAAAAATACAAAAAACTGAAAGTCAGTTATACTCCGGCCATATCTCCTTGTATATATTGTAGTTATGGCTGACTATCTCAACGTACTTTTTTGTTTCATTGTACGTGATCCTACTGAAGAACTCTTCCCTGGAAACAGTTCCCCACCCCCATCGAAGTGCATTGTGTGGCCCTCCATTGTAACCTGCCAGAGTACCGGGGATATCCCAGCCACAGTCTTCACCATAACTGCTGATACAAGCCGTTCCGTAGCGAATGGAAGTTGCCGGATCATAGAGGATGTCCGGGCTGTAGAGATGCTCCCACCCATTCTCCATGGCAACATACTCGGATGTACTTGGTATCATCTGAATAAGGCCTCTTGCACCGGCAGTAGAGAAACAGGATGGCTGAAATGCACTTTCCTGTTTCATAATTGACCATAGAAGCTTTGGATCCATGCTGAATCGATCTGATGTAACAACAACCTCGTCGCTCCATGCAGCGGGATAACGCAACCTCCAGAGGTCTAGAGGACGGTTCTCACCTTCAAGACTCCAGATCTGCCATGCAGCTGAAGGTCCCCTTTCCCACACATCGTTTGCCAGGTAGAATGGAGCAAGACGATAAGCACCACCTGCTTCAGTTTCTGCAAGTCGAAACAGGTCAAGAGCCCATTTTCTGCATCCAGCCTCAAGAAGAAGAACTCCATCAATTGCATTCCGGGTTGGTTGAGCTTCCGGCTTTCCGTTCCTGGCCATCCAGGCCCCAAGCGGCTCTTCAACAAATACAGGCTTCCATTCAGGCAGGCCCAGGTAATCCCTGGCAAAAGCTGCCGGCAGACTCTCAGGCTTGCCGCTTATAAGTCTGTCAAGAACACCTCTCCCGGAGTCATCCCCGGATTCAAGCTTGAGAACACCATACCAGTACCTGGATGATGGACGGTATACACTCTGTGTCCATCTGCTGTTGAAATTTCCAAAAGCTTCAATAGCCTCTGCAGTTCTCCCGGTTTTCATCAGGGCGAGACACCCGTAAAATTGTGCATCATCCACAGTTGTGTTGGAAGGATACCTGCTGACAGTTTCTGCAAAATATGGAATCGACCTTTCCCAGAAACCGTTTTCCGCAAGAAGACTACCTCTGTACCATGGAAGGTTACTTATTCTGCCATGCCGAGGCCATGTGTTCTCATAAAACTCAAGCCACTCCATTGCCTCCTCCACCCTGCCAAGGGCAGCAAGGTCTCTTGCAAGATAAATACAGGCATTCGGGGCATCCTCCCCTCTGGGCCACCGGTTGAGGTATTCCTCAAGAAGCTGAACCGCCTGATCATGTCTGCCAAGCCTGTCTCTGGTTCTACCGCCAAGGTATACAATGTGGGCAGGAGGATTTGTGGAATTAACTGCCAGATCATACACTTCATTCCAGAGCCCCCCGGAGTAGAACGGGTCGGCAACCTGATTTGCCATTGAGGAATCTGCAAGCAGAGTTTCTCTGAGAAGTTCATAAGCAGCAGCATGAATATCTCCAGCCGGCCACAGTTCAAATGAATCCACGAAGTCACGGAACCCGAAAACTCCGCGAACCATACCTCTGGCATGATAGAACTTCGCCTTCAGTTTATCATCATCAAGATCGAAAGCGGTATTCCAGCACAACTCCTGCAATTCCAGATCACCGGTTCCAAGAGCTGCTCTGTATGTGGCCAGAAGCTGATCTTTACCGGCACTGCCCGGAAGATCTGAATGGATCATCTGCAGAAACTCCATGGCAAAAGAAGGGTCAGTTGCAAGAAGAGATTCAGCAGCCATGAGAGCGACATAATCAGGCAGGAGATATCTGCCCTCCGATAATCCGGACATGATATCCGGAGCTATGGAGGTTCCACCAATTCTCAAAGCTCTGAACGGTGTGGTGCCTGTGGGAGTTTCAAGTAACAGCCGGGCAATCACCGGTGAGAGGGAAACTGAGGATTCAGCTGCTTTTTCAGCGAGTTCTGCTCTTCCCGGACCTGGCTGCAGCAGATGAGCTGCAGAAGAATACATTAACGCTGCAGCATCCATCTCTCCTGCAAGAAAAAGAGAATCAGCAACACTAGCTTCAACGACGCTTCTCTCCAGATTACTCATTGGCTCAGGGCCATCAGTAGCCGTAGTACAGGCGAGAATCACCAGGACCCATGCAAGTAGAGAATGCTTCAACTAGCTCTTTTCCTCGTGTCCGTATCCAGCAAGCTCTTCCTTAAGATCCGGATGAGCGGGAGCTCCTCTTAAAGAAGTCTCAAGCAACTCAACTGCTTCCGAGTGCCGGTCAACTGCAGCCAATGCCCTGGAAAGCGCAATCACTGTTCTTACAGACATCTCAATATCAGGCAGTGCATTTTTCAGAAACTCAATAGTTTCGTCTGCTCTTCCTGTTTTGACCATAAGCATACCCAGGCCTGAAATCGCCGGTTCCAGCTCGGGAGAAAAATCAAGAGCTTTTCGGAACAGCTTCTCTGCCTCATCCATGTCCTCCATGGCCGCTTTGAGGTGGGCGGTATTGCATAGAAGTTCCGAATTCTCCGGAGAAAGATTAAGAGCCTGGCTGAAAAGAGCCTCTGCCTCTGAGAACTCTCCATGGTTAAAGTGCTTGATAGCCCTGGCGTTTAAGTCAACAATCCTATCTTCTTCTGCCTTATCGGCGAACCTTGCAGTAAGATCCACCATCTGACTGGTCATATCGGTATTCAGCTTAAGTCCTTTTTCCAGTTCCTGCTTGATCTCTCCAAGGGATTCATTAGAGTCACTGATGTTTTTTTCTGTCTTCTCAAGCAGAGTTCCTGTGTTTTCCGAAATAGCCTTCATGGCTTCTGAAAGATCAACAGCCATCTTATCAATCTTATCTGGAACCTCTTTCACCACTCCAAGTACCTGTTCTCCGGACAGGGCCAGCTGTTCCTTCACCTGAGACATTCCAGAAGACAAGGTCTCTACGTACTCGCGATCTTCAGATATTTTCAGGATCTCTTCGAGTTTGCCGCAAACCTCAGCAAGTTTCTGCTCAACGGTCTCCATAGGGTTAGAGGAATCAGCGTCTTTGATTTCCTTGAGCTTATCTGTCATGGTAGTGGGAAGTTGCTCGAAGGAATTAACCATATCCTTGACAGTTGACTTTAATTCATCAAGATCTCCTGCTTTTCCAATGGCTGCCGTAACAGCATCAATTTTTTCTACCACCGGGGTCAGATCAACAGAAGTGCTTGCCTCCTGGTTACTGATCTCTTTTATAGCCGGAAGAATTTCACCGGAAAGAACTGTTTCAATTGCCTGCAGTTTCTCAGCCACCACACCGGACAACTGAGGATCATCTTCTTTCTGACTCTTTTCTTCCCCGCTTAGAGCGTTCTTGAGCTCATCAAGTTTCTCGATCACCGGAGCCATATCCAGAGCAATTGAATCACTGGCTTCCCTGGCGTCAGTGCTCTTTAAAACAGTGGCAATATCCTCTGCAAGAACCAGGTGTATCGCATCCAGTTTTTCACCCAGAGTCTCAATTTTCTTTCCGAGCCCCATAACCACCTTGCCCAGCTCCATAAGAAGCTGCTCGGTGGTCAATCCAGTGGGATTATCAGCCATTGTTTCCTCCAACTTTCTTTATTTAAAATTGTATGTAATCATTCTCAATGAACTAGAAGGCAACAAATCATTACCTCCGACCAGAACAAACTCCGGGTGCTTCTCTGAGAGAAGCCTTGATACCGCACTGGCTTCAAGATCAGCTCCCATGTGCATTAATGCATACTCAAGCCTCTGGAGAAACACAGGATCACTTGTGGTAGCATATGCTTCTCGCCAGACAGAACAAGCAGCAACCCTTTTCCCGGAAAGCCACAATGCCTCTCCAAGAGACATTGGATCTGAAGTCACACTGGCAGAACGAAGAACCTGGAAAACCTTCCCTTCTCTGAGCTGAGACTTTGCTGACTCAGACTGAGAATCAAAAAGACCAACAGCTTTCTTAACCTTCTGTAGAAGGTCTGAATCACCTCTGGAAAAAGAGAATGCTTCCGGAATTCTTCCAGCCAGGAGTAAAAGATCCACAACCTGAGGGACAGAAAGAGAACCTGGATCACCTGCAGTGGACAGGAAAACATCAACAATCTTGCCAGCAGCAGCACGGTTTTCCTCTGAACTGCTTTCAAGCACTTGCAGTGCAAGCTCAAATAGCTTGTCTACACACTTGCAACGAATCAACATCTCTACTGCGGCAGACAATTCCCCCGGTAACGCGTTCTCCGGACCTTGAGGAAAGAGTTGATCAACGCCCGAAATCGCCTGCTGACTACTGGAACAGAATTCAAGGAAGTCCAGTCTATAATCAGAATTCATAATCGCATCTTTTAGCAGACCCTCAGAGCGGTCAATCCCCATGGTTGCCTGAGCTGTTCTAATATCATGTGCGACCGAGTCATGATCGGACTCCTCCGCAAGTAACTCCAGTTGCTTGATGGGCTCAACAGCTTCAATCTCTATCCACGAAGAGAGTGGCTTTGAGATCAATTCAACAGGAATACTCACATCGTCAGGAAGCTGGTGATAGATAAATCCATCCGGATTGCAGGATGTAAGAGAAAGAAGCATTGCCAGGACTTGGTCGCCAGCTGCAAGCTCTGAAATTCTTTCGCTTAGATCTGGCTGCATACACAAAGCTTTTACAAGGATACTGGATGGATCGTACCCGTCAATATGTCTGCTCCCCACTTCTGCTGCAAAAACCAGCCCCTGGGCATAGTTGTTCTTCAGCGAATAATCCACTCCAGCTTGAACAAGCTCCCCGGCCAGTTCCGGATTTCCTTCAACTGCTGTACCCGCAGCAACCCGATATCCCTCGGGGTTACCGGCAAAGAGCCTTGCCAATGCAAGAGCTCCGTGGATATCAGCCGATCCTGGAACCTCCAGAGCTGCATTCTCCAAATACTCGAGTACATCAGTCTGATCAAGAAAAGTGTTTAGAGTTACAGCTGCGCTTGGATCATCACCTGTCTTCAGTTGTGCCTGAGCCAGGGCGATTGCCATTGCTGAAGAAGCCTTACTTGATCTAAGGAATTCTGAAAGAACCTCTCTTGCCAGGTAGGCAGTTCTTACAGAAGAGGCAGCTTGTGAAAGAAAAGTCGTTGCCTCTTCCCGATTGCCCGCAGCGATTAATGAACATCCCTGAGAAAGTTGAGACAGATCATCATCAACCAGTTTCAATCCCTTTACCGAAGAAGCTGCCATTCCCGGCATACCTCTTTCTATAAAATATCTCATTCTGAACAATATGGTTTCTGTATCTGAATCCAGTACAAGCTCTGAAGCAAGCTTGTCCATCCAGTCTTCCACTTCACCTGTGGCCATGAGGGGGAGCAGCTTCTCCACAACATCCCCTCTATGGTTCTTGTTCAGGGCATCGAACAATGTCGATGGTTTCATTGCTGCAATTACTGAAAAAGGTAACGCGGAAACCTGAGTGGTAACTCTGTCAACCAGAGCTGGGTCCGAGAGAGCATTCTTCAAATGCTCGGCAGTTTTATCGAAATTACCGGAATGAATACCTGCCCCGGCAACTACAAGCTCACCTGCAGGTGAAGTCGGAACGAAGTCTGACGAAAGAATCTCCGAACCTCTTGCCTTCAGGATCCCTCTGTCAAATACTTCAAGAAGACCATCATCTTTGACTTTCTCCCCTGCAATAAGAAGTTCAAACCAGTCCTCAGCAGATTCAGAACCACTTCCTGTTCTGTATCCCGCAGCTGCACGAAGTCTTCTAAGCTCAGTGTGGCTGCTCATCAAATTATCATAATTAGACAGTACAGATACTATGTCCTGCCTGGATTTTACGTCCTGTCTGGCAGACAAGTGCTTCAAGGTTGCAGCAGCTTCGCCACCCCTCTTGTCAATGAGTAGAACTACAGCAAGGAGAGTTAATACAGCTGCACTGGTTCGATCCCGCTTAAGAAGCTTCTGAAGTTGCTCAAGAACCCATTCCGGGTTTACCTCCGCACTGAGCCCGAGAATCTGAACTGCATCTTCTACAGTTCCCTTCTGCACAAGAAACTCTCCGAGTTTTACAGTTACAAGACCTTCTCTGTCAACCTTTGAGTCAATGAACTTCCTGCAGATATCTACAATTGGTGAGTCACCCACATCAGAACATTGAAAAGCCTTGTCCACTGAATCAAGAGCCTGAGTGTTCTCTCCTCTGTTCAGCCTAAGCCGAGCCTGAAGCAGGTGTGCCCGAGCAGAACCTGGAGAGTTAAGTACAATATTAGCCACGGCCTGCTCAAGAAGAGATGAATTACCATTCTCATCTATGAGACTGTCAAGAACGAGACATGCATCATCTGCTCTACCGGAACCACTGATGAATCTTGCCAGTGAGATCTTTGATTTTGGTGTTTTGTCCGATGGTATCAGCGTTTTTTCGACCAGGGCGATTGCACTCTTTATGATATCACCCTCTGCATCGTAAAGACTGGGTAGCTCTGATATTGCTCTTTCAGTATCCCCTATTGCGGCAAGAACCTTTATACGCTTAAGATTAACTTCCATATCAGTTCCACCGGTGCGTGTGGCTATCCAGCCGCTTAGACGCGCCAGGCTTTCTTCGGGGAATCTACACCTTTCAGCTGCATCAACAAGAACATCCATAGCCTCTTTCGGATCTCCCTTTTGAAGAAGAATCAGGGACCATGCAAGAATGCGGTCAATACCTGCACCCAACTGACGGCCTGTAATCCCCTCAAGAGTCTGAAATGCACTATGAATTGAATCTGAGAAACGGTTCACCGTCAATCTCTCTGTTCCAGAAAGAAGTTCTATAAGACCGTTAAAATCCCTCTGATGAAGTCGCGAGCGCCAGATAACCCTGAGAAGCTCAAGAGATCTTGGGAATTGTGCCTGTTTCTCCTCGAGAAGCCGTGAAACTGTCATCCTGAGATCCGGGTGTGATCGCATGATTTTCTCGCCGATTCTTCCCCCAAGATCCGGGTGACCAATATCCATCAGGAAAGGAACCAGTCTCGCTGACACGTCGTGATCTGAGAGGAGAAGATCAAGTTCTTCTTCGGCCATCACTGCTGCCTGATCAACCATGTCACTGGAGGCAAGGTCCTGTATTTTCTTGAACGTTCTCTGTGCTTTTGATCCGAATAGAAATGCCATGCCACCTACTCCGGTTTAATGATCAGGTTTTCACCAATTGATAAAGCTGCTGAATCCTTGTCGTTTAATTCCATTATCTGCTCAACTGATACTCCATACTGCTGAGAGAGAGCCCACATCGAATCGCCAGCCTGTACAGTATGAGTAACTTCACTTGCTGATCTTACAATTGCAACTGATCCGGATCCCTCTGGAGGAGTACCCCTTAAAAGCAGTTTCTGTCCTGGATAGATCACTGCAGAGGTAGACAAATCGTTCCACAAAGCTACCTCCCTTGAAGAAACCCCCACAAGAGCACCTATGCCCCCGAGTGAGTCTCCAGATCTCACAGTATACTGATAAAAACCAGCACTCACTGCGGCATCGGCATTAACCGGTACCCTTCCACTTTCGGGCAGGCGAACAAATCCGCCGGGAAGCGGCATGGAAGAATTATTTGCTTCCATCAGCTCACTTACTGGAACTCCTGTTGCAAGACCAATTGAAGACCACGAATCACCACTCTTTATTATATACCTGTCTCTTGGAATAGACCAGGCAGTCTGGAATGCTATTGATGCTTCACTGGAAGAAACTACCACTTCCCAATTCCTCTGTCCTACAGGAGTGACTTCTCTTAGAAAACCTCTGTTGTTTTCAGAAAGTACATCAGGATCAATGCCACTTTCTGCAGCAAGAATTCTCAGGTCGAGTCCTGGTGGAACCATAATTACAGAAAGCTCCGGTGCCTCCCTCTCCAGTTGGCGTACAGCCTGAAGGGCCGCGGAATACCTGGGGACGAATGCATCAGTCTCCCCGGGCAGTTCAATCATGCCATACTCTTTCTGATGAGAATTGGATAGAGCTCTCTGGACCACTCCCTCACCGCAGTTGTATGCAGCAAGAGCAAGATGCCAGTCATTGAATAACCTGTTGAGGTAGAGAAGATATCTGGAAGCTGTTCTAGTTGAGGCTGCCCACGAATAACGTTCATCAATCTCATCAGTCATGTTCATCTGGAAAAATCTGGCAGTACCGCTCATGAACTGCCATGGACCTGCAGCACCCACTCTGGAATAATCTCCCACATAATAACTGCTCTCAACCCACGGTAAAGCAGCCAGGTCAGAAGGCGCTCCCTGACTTCGAAGAAGAGCTTCAAGAAGTCGCATCGTACCGTTTCCTGCTGGACACCCCTCTGGAGTGTAAACGAGGTCGCTGAGATGAGGTGCATGGAGGGGAATCATCTCGTCTTCAATTCTTCCGGATGTTCCATGAAGAACCGGAAATACGGGCTGTTCAGAATACAGAGCTATTTCTATTGTGGTGGTTTCAGGCTGCTGTGATTGTTGAGAAGCTGTGGTTGAATCATACAGCTTGATGCCTGAACAGGAAGAAAAGAGCAATATTACAGAGAATACAAAGACAAATTCCAGGAATTTGACCAGGGAGGTTGTACCATGGTAAAAGTATGTGTGGTTGGAGCCACTGGCCTTGTAGGCAATAAAATGATTTCCGTTCTTCAGGAGAGTTCCCTTTCCATTAGTGAATTAAAGCTCTTTGCAACAGCAAAAAGTGC
>JAOZRM010000300.1 GCA_029940175.1 Candidatus Sabulitectum sp.
TCAGGAACTGTCCTGATACACCGGTACAATCACTGGGACAGATCTTAAAACAGTTAGGGGAGGCTACACCATGATGGACTATGAAACATATTGCAAAATCAAAAAACTCCATGACCAGGAAGGGCTGAGCTGTACACAAATTGCGGACGAAATAGCACTGGATCCGCGGACAGTTCGAAAGTGGATACAGCAAGAGCGGTATCGGCCAAGACAATCAACTCCGAAAACAAGCATTCTGGATCCATTTAAACCTGAGATAAACCGGATGCTCGAAAAGCATAACTATACTGCAACGCAGGTATATCAGCAGCTGCAGGAATTGAATTATGACGGCAGTTACAACACCATCAAACGGTATGTTCGTAAAATCAGGCCAAAGCGTTCCGAGCCCTATTTAAAACTGAGCTTTGCTCCGGGTGAATGTGCTCAGGTAGACTGGGGATCGTTTGGCTCAGTCAATGTGGGTAATACCAGAAGACGTTTGAGTTTCTTTGTGATGGTACTCTGTTACAGCCGGTTTATGTATGTGGAGTTCACAGTCTCGCAGACAATGGAACACTGGCTCAGCTGTCACCAGCACGCCTTTGAGTTCTTCGGGGGAGTTCCTGCCAGGGTTATGGTTGATAATTTAAAGAGCGCAGTCCTAAAACGCATAGTCGGGCAGGATCCTGTATTTAACAGGAAGTACCTGGACTTCTCACGCCACTGTGGATTCGATATCAGTGCATGCAATGTGAGAAAAGGGAACGAGAAAGGCATTGTGGAAAGCGGTGTGGGCTATGTGAAGAAAAACTTTCTGAATGGCCTTGATATTCAGGACTTCAGTCACCTGAATACAGCCTGCAGAAACTGGCTGGGAAATATTGCCAATGCAAGAATCCATGGCGAAACCAAAAAGATCCCCGCAGAAATGCTTACTCAGGATCTTCCGCATCTCCAGGCTCTGGCCATCCATCCTTATGATATCGGCACAGTCAGCCAGGTTCGGGCGTCCTCACAGTTCCGGGTCGCATTGGATAGCAATCGTTATTCTGTCCCTGCTGAATATGCAGGTGCAGCTCTTACTATGAAGATTTATCCGGATCGGATCTGTCTGTATCACGAAGATAAGCTTCTTGCCCGTCACATACGGTGTTATGACCGCAACAAGGATATCGAGAATCCTGATCACCCAAAAGCCCTTCTGGCTAAACGCCGTAAAGCAAAGACCCAGATGATTTACAAACGCTTCCTGAGTTTATCCCCTCGGGCTCATGAGTACTATGAAGCCCTTGCGGAAAAACGCTTTAACCCGGCAGCGCATATTCACAGGATTGTGGCGCTCAGTGAGATTTATACCTGTGAGGCAGTAGAAAGGGCCATGGATGATGCCTTTGTCTTCCGGGCCTTCTCAGCAGAATATATTGCCAATATCCTGGAGCAGAAAAACAGAGTGGAAGAAAAAACAGGGGTACTGCATCTGACCCGTGCAAGTGATCTGCTTGATCTTGACATTGCCAAGCCTGACATGAGCCTTTATCGAACGCCTGGAGAAGAATAATGAAGAAATCACCGACACAAATGAAACTCCCTTTGGATCCCTTTGAGCAGCATTTAAAATATCTAAAATTACCCTTTATCACTGAGCATTATGCAGAAGTTGCTGGCAGTGCTGCAAAAGAAGAGTGGTCACATCTGAAACTGCTGAGAACTCTCATAGAGGGGGAATCAGAGTTCCGCAGGGATAAGGCAACACAAAGAAGAATACGACAAGCCAGGTTTCCGGTTATTAAAACCCTTGATGGCTTCCTCTGGAGCTGGCCCAAAAAGATCAACAAAATGCAGGTGCAGAATCTCTTTAAGCTGAACTTTGTAAAATCCAGATCAAATGTGATCTTTCTTGGTGGTGTGGGACTCGGTAAGACACACCTGGCAACAGCACTTGCATACACCGCCTGCCTTAACGGAGTGACTGTTCTGTTTACCACAGCTATTGATGTGATTAACAACCTGTCAGCAGCACAGGAAGTGGGCAGGTTCCAGCAGGAGTTGAAAAAGTATCTGAAACCCTCATTGCTGGTGCTTGATGAGCTTGGCTACCTGCCCATTGATAAACGTGGTGCCGACCTACTCTTCCAAGTTATCAGTCACAGGTACGAACAGGGAAGCATAGTGATCTCCACGAACCGGGCCTTTAAAAACTGGCCGGAAATATTCAATAACGATGCAACTCTGACATCAGCCATACTTGATCGTATCCTGCATCATGCAGAGACTGTGGTTATCGAGGGGAAGAGCTTCAGAATGAAAGATGTTATTGAATCCTGAAAGATAAACGGAGATGGGAGCGCATTGGCTGGGAGAAAATTCCTGGCCATGCTTAGGAAAAGCCTGTCCTTGGGGTTACATTTTTAAATGGCCATACTGGTGACAATTTCGACTGGTCGCTAACA
>JAOZRM010000129.1 GCA_029940175.1 Candidatus Sabulitectum sp.
GCAATTGATTCCCACTCAGGGTTGTACTCCATGTCACGGATGGTAGAGGTAAGACAACCGGAGTTCTCACTCTCAAGCGAGATCCATGTAACATCATTAGTTACAATATTCAGAACACCGTCATTGCTGAAATCTGCAGTTCGAACATCAAAGCGACCACCAACTGCATTCAGTTTGTGTTTAGCCCATTCGCTTGCAGTTCCACCAACATTCTTCCATAGTGCTACCTCCCAGAGTCCCCAGTTATGGCCTGCCGCAGCAATAATATCCTGATGTCCGTCTCCTGTAAGGTCGGCAGCGCGAACGGCAGATGCACCAATGAATTCATCGTCAATAATATGCTGTTCCCACACCTCACAAGAGCCATCCATGTTCTCAAACCAGTAAACTCTGCCCCAGTCTGGAGGTGCTGCATCCACAGCAAGAACATCAATGTCTCCATCGTTGTCCATGTCTCCTGCGTGAACTGAATAAGGCGTGCCATAAACAGGGTCAGTGTCAAACTGATACCCGAGCCACTGCAACCCGGTGCCATCAACATTCTCCCAGAAGAAGAGTGCTGAGAAATCAGATGCACCATGTTCGGATGAAGCACTGAGAATGTCCATGTCCCCATCCAGATCCAGATCTGTGAGGCACAGCTCCTCGAAATTATCAAAATCCTCATCTTCAGTTACAATGTGCCTCTGCCAGGATGTGCCTGCACTGTCTGTATTCTCCCACCAGCTTACGCCGACACCATGGGTATAGCTGCCAACGGCAATGTCATTGTCTCCGTCTCCGTCAATATCAGCACCGTAGATGCAGTGAGGAGAAGAAAAAAGGTCGATGAAACACTTTTCCCACACAAGCCCGGTTCCATCTGTGTTTCTGTACCAGAAAAGGCTGTCATCAGTGCTGGTGGTAATAGCTCCCACTACATCAATGTATGAATCCCCATCAATATCTACTGGATATGCCGCACGGCATGTACTGCCAGGAGAATCTATGATGTGATCTGTCCATGTGTATCCTGTTCTGTCATTCTCAAACCAGAAATGCTTATTATAATTTGTACAACTGGTTACTATATCAACGAATCCATCTCCGTTAATGTCTGCTGGATAGGCAAAATCAGAACCTCCATCTCCGACAAAATGTGGTGTAGATTTCATGTCAAGGTAGATCATTCCTTCAGTTCCATCCCAGGTGATACAGGTTTCACTCTTGAATGTGTCGTACCAGTATTGGTTCGGCCCTGGAACTCCCGGGCCACCAGACCAGTCAGACTGATTGATTTCGTAGGCGGATGCAGTCAGAAAAGCAATTACAATAAGAGCGATTGAGAATCTCAAATTTCACCGTTCTCAAGTTTCACCCAGCCCGGAGAGACAGGCATGGATAATTTTCTTCTTCAGCAAGAATGTCATGTTACAGATGAATATTACAGATAATAGGAGAGAGTCAAGGGGATATAGGGAAGCCCGGGAAATTCCCGGGCTCCTGCTGTTACTTTATCTTTTCTCTAACTCAGTCTGACAAGAAGCTGATTCTTCTCCACACGCTCTCCATCTGAAACAGCTACTACTTCAACAGTACCCGCCGTTGGAGCAACGATCTCATTGTACATTTTCATGGCATCAAGGATAAGAAGAATCTCTCCCTTTTCAACGGTGTTACCCACCTTTGTTTTTACCTCAATAATTGTACCCGGGATGAATGCTTTTACCTGCTTCTCATCTTCCGGAGCCCATCTCTTGTTGAACGAAGAAGGTACTTCAGTCTCGTAGATGGTCTCATCAATGTTGAGTTTACTCAATTCATTTACGTCTGGCATTGGTTGTTACCTCCCTGTTCCTAAAGAGGAATGTTGCCGTGGCGGCGGAAAGAGTTACCGTGATCCTGCCTGCCTGCAAACTCAAATGCCTTGATTATTATATCTCGTGTCTTGTGGGGCTCTGTGAGTATGTCAACATAACCCTTGGATGCAGCTACGTAAGGGTTGGCGAACTTGTCTTCGTACTCCTGTATTTTTGCCTGACGGGTGGTCTCGGGGTCGTCGCTTGTAGAGATCTCTTTTCTGAACACAATATTGGCAGCACCCTCTGCACCCATAACTGCTATCTCGGCAGTTGGCCAGGCAACTACGCTGCTTGCACCAAGGTGCCTGCTGCACATTGCGATGTAAGCTCCACCATAGGCTTTGCGCATGATGATTGTGATCTTGGGAACAGTAGCTTCGCTGTATGCGTAAAGAAGTTTTGCTCCGTGCCTGATAACACCTGCATGCTCCTGATCAACTCCTGGAAGATAGCCGGGAGTGTCAACAAGGGTAAGCAGTGAGATACCGAATGCATCGCAGAACCTGATAAATCTGGCGGCCTTGTCGGAGGCATTCACATCAAGAACACCTGCCAGGTATCTGGGCTGATTTGCAACGACTCCTACTGTTTTGCCTGCTATTCTGGCAAATCCCACTACGATGTTCTTTGCATAGTGCTCGTGAACCTGCATGAAATCGCTGTTATCTACAAGACCCTTTATAACATCAGTAACATCGTATGCTTTTCTGCGGTTCTCTGGAATGATGTTGTCTGTTATGGCCTTCACCGGTGGAATAGACTTAAATTCAGGTGGTGCTTCCAGGCAGTTGGCAGGAAGGAAACTCAGCAGTCTCTTAATCTGGCCGAAGGCCTCCTGCTCGGTCTGTGCATAGAAGTGAGCATTTCCTGTGACCTCTGTGTGGGTTTTCGCTCCTCCGAGAACTTCCGGTGAAACGTCTTCTCCCAGAACTGTCTTGATAACCTGTGGTCCAGTGATGAACATGTTGGAGATCTTTTCCACAACAAAAACAAAGTCTGTGAGTGCCGGTGAGTAAACTGCACCACCGGCGCAAGGACCAAGGATGAGAGAAAGCTGAGGGATCACGCCGCTGAAGGTTGTATTTCTAAGAAAAATTTCCCCGTAACCGAAGAGGGAATCAACGCCCTCCTGAATTCTTGCGCCACCGGAATCATTTATGCCTATCAGCGGTATTCTCTTAGTACCGGCACCATCCATTACCTTTACTATCTTTGCTGCATGAGCCTTGCCCAGAGATCCTCCGGCAACGGTGAAATCCTGAGCAAAAATGGCGATCGGGCGCTTGTCGATCTTACCGTATCCGGTAATAACACCATCTCCTGCAAGTTTCTTGCGATCCATACCAAAGTCTGTTGAAGAATGTTCTACGAACAGATCTGTTTCCAGGAAGGAGTCAGTATCCAGGATATCATCAACTCTTTCCCTAGCTGTGAGCTTACCCCGTTTCTTCTGCTTCTCCAGAGCTACATCACCGCCACCCTTGAAAAGGCTCTGTACTTTGGTACCAAACTCGCTTAATCTGCTCTTGATTGACATCTATGACCTCCCCGCCAGTTGTCGTTTATCTATTTCCCAGTTCTCTTTGCAGTAAAAGACGTTCTAATGCATACTCTGGAAGCCCCAGTCCATTTTCCCCGAACCACAGGTATTCCGTTGCTGCATCTTCCATTCTGTTCAACTCCCACAGACAGTCAGCACGAATCAGTCTCACGTCGGCGAATGCCGGTGAAATGGTCAGCGCTCGTGTGCAGTACTCAACTGTCTGCAAATAATCATTGCCGATCTGACTGACTCTGGCTGCCTTTTCAAGCACTATTGGTCCCTGCGCTTTTGTCAGTGCCAGGTCTATCAACTCCAGGGCATATGTCTGCTGCCCTGACAGGGAATATAACCATGCACACTGTGCTATGCCCCATGGGGGAAGAGAATCCAGTGAGGACTCTGCTACTTGAATTGCTTTAATCTGCTGTCCAGTCACCCAGAGTGCCGAGGAGTAGGTGGCCGTTTCTGCCCATCTTGACCTGATGAGGTGAGAAGATATGCCCATGATATTGTCACCTTCAGCGAGTATCCTATTCTCCAGATAGGCTACAGCTGCCTGCAAAGAAGGATCTCCTGACAGGCTTGCGCTGACAGCTGCTGCTTCAAGATTACCTTCCCGGCAGGATTCCCAGCATTGAAGAGTGTTACCGCTGATGCCGTCAAAATTTGGCAATTGTGGAGAGTAGCTGGTGTCGCTTCTGAAGTGTAGGGATTCAATAGGTACATCCAGTGCCTGGACACCAAGTTGCTCTCTCTGTTCAGTGAGTTGTTCCAGAGCCTTGTGGGGTATAAGATACAGAGGTTTTGTAAGAAATTCAGAAGGATCGAGAGGGTCATAGTATCTGAAAGCCAGAGACTCCAGCCCTGTTTTTTCAAGCAGTTCCCATGTTGCATATGTACTGGTAAGACCATTCATTTGAATAGGAACCCACTGGGGAAGTAATGCAGCCAGATGAACAGAACAGTACTGAGATCTTGTGTTGTAGATCAGCAGATCGAACCCATACCAGTTGAAAAGCCTGTTCTGTTCACCATGAAATCCTTCACCGGGGGCTCCTGCAAGCATAAGCAGATCCCGGTGAAAGGCTTCAGGAAATAGAAGACATCTGCCGTCAACAAACAGTGGAAATCTTTCACCGAATCGATATTCAAGATAACCGGAGATCTCATTTGTGTTAAAAAGAACCGCCTGTTCCATAAGCTCGGGATGCTCCTCAAGAAGATCGGCCAGTTCAACAGGATATACTGTCCAGTCAACATAGGCTCCCAGTTCTCTTGGAGGACCTACCTCCCTTGGAACTCCGTAAACAAAGGGAATAACCAGTAGAACTGCAACCAAAGCATAACTGAGCTTCCGTGAGAACTTCAGAGTGAGCATGCCAGGTATCCAGGCCAGCATGGCAGGAGCAAGAAGTTCTCCATTCCTCGCTGCGAATATGGTTGCCACTGTCAGCATGAGAAGAGCAAGAAGTTTGCCTCTGCCTATTCTCTTTGAGAATCTGATAAGAAGAGCAGTTGTACCCAGGGTAAGGAAGGAGAAAAGCAGTGCGGTCCTTGAAATTGCCTTTTCCGGTGCATATCTGGGATCAAAGGGGCTCCACCATTCACGTATGGATTGCTTGTACAAGGGTTGTGCAAGAAATGCAGGGAGATACTCCAGGGTTCTGAAACCGTTAGGGTGTATGCCACTGGCAAGAAGCAGAGCAACAGGCGGTATTAGCCAGTTCCTGAACTCTTTAAATCTGCCGGAGAGAAGCTTGTCCATTGCAGGAACAGAAGCCAGGAACAGCCCCATTACAAAACCGGCGTGAACATTTACCCAGAGAACCTGTATGGGAAAAAGGATAAGAGCCAGTTTCCATGGTTTCTCATGGTTGAAAGAGAGGATGTACAGGTAGAGAGAAAAAAAGAATATGCTGAAAAAGTGTGGTCTTGCTATCCATCTGGGTTGAGCCAGAGCCAGCCAGAAAACTCCGAAAACCAGGGCCAGGCCAGGATCGGCTCCGTTCTTTATAGAAGCTTTAAAAACAAAAAAGACGGAAAGACCGATGAAAAGTGCTTTCAGCAGTACCGGACCTGCTTCACCTATATGTATCCAGGAAAGAGCCATTGCTGATTCTGCGAGCCATTCGTGCTGTATCCAGTAAACTCCATGTCTGGTCCATGTGAAGGGATCTTCTGTTCTGATCTCACCGGTTTCAACAATATCAATACCGTTCCTGAGATGCCAGAAGATATTACCATTGTGAATTGGTGTAATGGAGTAGAGCACTGCTACAAGTGTTAATAGTAAGCAGAGTATTGTCGCTTCAGAAAATTTCTCTGATATTCTCAATTCGTCTCCGGGTAGTTAGTGTAGCTGAGAATTCTATTGCTCTCAGATAAAAACTGTCTTTAAGGATCGGATCTTCCGTTTGAATCATTCTTCTCGCCCAGGCTTCAGCAACAACGTCCATGGCCATAGGGTCTGGTGAATGCCCGTCAAACTCGAATATAGCCATTTGACTCAATGCTGAAAGGTGGTGAAGATCAGACACAGGGCTGAAGATCAGTCCTTGAAGAGAGAAATCCTCAGATCTGTTCCAGCCTCTGGACAGGTGAACAGTTCGCCCACCGATAACAGGCAGAACAGGTTCCTGTGGCACAAATTCAAAGAAGTTCCGGTACGGATCTGATAGCAGAACATCCTTTCTTAAACCCAGGATACTCTGTGCATAGGCAGCGTAGAAAACGTCATGTGCATAAGGTCTGTATATGGAGTTTACCTGCAGGGCGGTCATCACATCTGTTGTCCATCTCATTGCTATGTCATCACTGGTTCTGTCAGAATTGACTATACCCGCCGTAATTGCAGTGAGCAGAAGCATAAGAGCAAGAGTTTTGTAAATGAATGTCCTGTTCATCAGGAATTGTATGCCGCAGGAACACCTGAGAGAAAGGGGAAGAAGCAGAATCCATAGCTGTCCTGCAGGATCCGGAAGCTCATAAGAGGCCAGAAAGAGCAGAGCCGCTATGATGGGAAGATCCCTTTTCGCATTAAATCTCCCACCGAATGCTGCAAGGATAAGGAATACAGCAAGAGCAGGAATTCCGATGAAACCTATTGCTCTGATTATTCTCTCCAGAGAAGGGCCAGTGAGTCTTCCAGAGTACATGGTAAAGTAGTCGAATAACCTGCCGAGAGTATGGGGATGTCCGTAATGGGCTATCCTGCTTGCACCTGACCGGATGGGAATGTAGAGAAACAGCGTTGCAGGAATAAGGAATGTAAAGAAAAGTGGCCATTTTCGTTTAAATGAGAGGAACATCGAACTGGAAAGAAGAGCAATTGGATGCCCTCCGAACAAAGCCATCCCGGAAGCATAATGAGAGAGCGGAGTGTCTTTCAGAGCAATTGCCGAGAGTACAAGGATTATCGCAAGAGGATAGATCTCCAGGCTGTTGAATTGACTCAGCACAGGGGACGAAGTAAGGAAGAGCAATGATCCGGCCAGTGCCGGAAGGTATCTTGCGCCTGATTTGCGGAAAGCTGCTGTTCCAATTGTTATTGCTGCTGCTGCAAGGAGGTTGTTTAGAAGCAGCAAGTGTCCGTAAACCGGAGAGAGAACCATTGAGAACAGACGAACAAACAGGAGAAAAAGAGGATAGCCAGGTGCATGCGCTATCTGAAGTTGTGACCCGCAAACTGCAAATTCTGCTCCGTCTGTGGCATCAAATGATGGCGGTCCAGTTAGAAGAGCAATAAGAAAAACACAAGCAGCAGCCAGGAAAGTGATCAGTCTTGTGTTGCGCATACTACAGACTCAAGGGAATCACAAAGAGATTCTGCCCATTGAATTCCCTGGAAGGATTCCTCAAGCAATGGGACTTCCAGCATGTCACCCCTGGCTTTCAGGATTCCAGCTAGAATTGCCCTGTGACCGACTACCCCTGGATAGCAATGTGCTGCGTATCTTGCAATAATGGCTGTTTCAGTAAAATTCTCCAATTCCATTGCTGCATTCAGAGCAAGGGAAAAACTGGTTCTTGAGGGTATCGTCTGGCCTGCGATGGCTCTTGAAGCAAAAAGAAGAGTGCTGTCCGGATGTCCTGCCGCTGCGAACCACATTGCAGCTGTCTCCAGTACTTCTGTGTCGTCAGGTTTAACAAGGATACATCTTTCAAGCAGATCTCTTCTATCCGACTGATTCAGTGAGATCACAGATGCCTTCAGCCTGGCAAGCATGACAGGCACGCAGTAGCCAAACCTCTGTTCCGCCTCCATGTACAGAGAATCCCAGTCTTCCTGTCCTGTAACTGCCCCTAGAGTTATTGCTTTTGCCCAGTCAACTGGTTCCGCTGCCGGTGTGTTCAGGAATGCCCGGGAGAATTGCAGAGAGCCCAGGGTATCACCAAGAACCATATGTGCCGTTGCCATGGATTTGAGCAGCGTAGGGGTCAGGCCACGTCTGGAATGTATGTAGTTCAGCGATGCGGTATCACCCTGCAGAGAAAGGAATGAAACTCTCATGGTTATGGCATTACTCAGCTCAGATTCATCTGCTCTGGAGCAGTAGAGGTTGAATATGTTGTTGAATGCAAGAGAATCTCCTCTTGTAAAGGCCATGTTCATTAGTACCTTGAGCACGGAAGTGGTTGAATCCCCGCGAGCGATCACGGTTTCACATATGTACCTGGACCTTGCGTCCTGCCCTGTCAGATGGGTTGTTTTTCCAAGTTCAGCCCATGATCCTCCGCCAGCAGCAAGTCTTGCAGCTGATTCCACAGCAAGAGCAGTTCTACCAGCCCTTGCAAAAGAATCAGTTCTTCGTGCCATACCCCTGAGCCATGCACCTTCCTGTTCCGCAGGAGGAGCAATAAGAATTGCCACAAGAGGTATAAGGAGTAACAGCGTAGCAGCAACTCGCTTTTCAGAAAGAATAATTGTTACTGAAATGACGCACAGAGCCACAACAGCAGCTGGAGCTGCAAGAGAAAAGCCAACCGGTGAAAGTGCAGTGACAAAAAGTGCCATTGCAAATACTGATCTTCTCAGTTTATCCGGACCGGGAAGTCCACCTGTGGCAAGAGCAAAACCGGCGAATACCAGAGTTTCCCAACCTGATGCCCAGGCAAGAGTCAAAGCAATTACAGATGCTACAGCTCTGAAGCTTCCTTTCCATACAGAAGCTGTGATAAGCCAGAATGTGGCAATCATGGTTCCAGTAAGTGTAACTGCATCTGCAAACGTAAGTGCGTTATCAGGAATAATGGCTATGGCAGCAATGGTTCCCAGTACAGCAGAAGAATAGAGGGGAATGAGATATGTGAATTTTCCCTTAAGTTCTTCCCACCGTTCTCTGGATAGCTCACGAACGTACCAGAGAGCAAGCAAAGATACCGGAATCATGTCAACCAGATATGTAGTGAAGTGAATAGCGCCCGTTATAGGTGCCTCAGTTGAAGCATGCCAGAGAAGAAGCGATTGACTCACTCCATCACCGGGGAACAGCGGCTGAAAGATTATGTTTATAAGATATGGCCATGTGAAGAAAGTGAGGAACAGAGGAGCGAATACCAGAGTGTTCAGTATACCCCGGAGCAATCTTTTTCGGGGAGCAACTGCCCATGTGAATACTCCTGCCAGAATACAACCTAATGCAGCCTCAATTCTTATGCCTGTTGTTGTTCCATTCAATGCTACCGCAGGGTTGAAAAAATTCAGAAAGAACCAGACTGCGTTACTTCGCACAAGGG
>JAOZRM010000007.1 GCA_029940175.1 Candidatus Sabulitectum sp.
GACATTCTATGATGTCTGATTTTTTCTGGAGATTTTTTGAATTCTTCATCCAGTTCACGGTACTGTTCCTTACGGGTTGGTCCGCCGAACTCGATTATTACTTTCTTAAGAATGAAGAAGCCCCCTATAACAGCACCTATGACCGAAAAAAGCTTTAAATACTCCAACCGATATTCCTCTCTGGTTTTCTAGAAAATGTGTTCGATTCAGTCCGATTTGATAATACAATATACATGCCTTTGACCAGACCCTGATTAAGCCGTTGACACAAGTACACCTGCGACGGTAATATTCAGTCTCTAAGAAGGAACGAGTAATGGCAGATTAATTTATAGTTTAGCCAAATAACACACCGGAGATAATCATGAAAAATTATAATTCTGAGAAGTTGAGAACTGTTTCCGTACTTGGACACGGTTCCGTTGGAAAAACCAGTTTCTGTGACGCCATGCTTTTTGCAGGTGGAGGAACGGAAAGACTGGGAAGCGTAGACGAAGGTACCAGCATCTTCGATTACACCGCAGAAAGCCGGGAAAAGAAACACAGCTTCGGTTCTTCCATTGCTACTCTCGACTGGAATAACAAAAAGGTTAACATCATTGATACGCCCGGCCTTGCGGATTTTCACGGTGAGACCATTGCGGCTATCTCCGCTTCTGACATGGCTATCCTCCTTATTGACGGCAAGGACGGTGTTGAAGTTGGCAGTTTCAAAACCTGGAGCTTTGCAAAAAAGGCAGATATCCCTGTTTTTATTTACGTGAGCAGGGTTGATCGTGAGAATGCTAATTTCGAAAGAGTTGTAGAGCAGGCCAAAGAAATGTTTAACAAGCATGTTGTTCCAGTGGTCTTCCCCATAATGAATGGAGATTCATTCGCAGGAGTGGTTAATGCCATTACCGGTAAAGCTGTTGATGCGGAGGGTAATGAGATCCCTGTTCCAGACAGCGCAAAAGACCAGTGTGAAGACTACAGAATGCAACTGATTGAGGAAGCAGCAGAGGCTGATGAAGAGTTGATGGAGATATTCTTCGCAAATGAAACTCTCACGGAAACCGAATTGAAAAAGGGCATAAAACTTGCCGTAAAGAACAGAGGGCTGTTCCCCCTTTACTGTGGTGCTTCGATTCCTCCTGTTGGCCAGAAATTCGTACTCGACGCTATTGTGGAATACGCGCCTTCTCCTCTGGAAGCTTCTCCTTGTCCAGTAACTGATGGAGATCCTGTTCTTCCGGATCCCAAAGGTGGATTTGTTGCAAGAGCTTTCAGCACCAAGCATGACAAGCATGTTGGTGATATGGTCTATATTAAAATTCTGCGTGGGTCCGTTGATGGCTCACACGAGGCTATCAACATTGCAAGGCACCAGACAGAGCGACTTGGAAACTACTACTACATGAATGGATCTTCAAGAGAAGATGCGAGTAAAATGGTCGTTGGAGATATAATTGCAGTTGCCAAGCTTAAGGGAACCATTACCAACGATGTTCTCTGCGATAAGAATGACCAGGTAAAGCTTGTTCCCATCTCCTTCCCCAACCCTGTATACAGGGCAGCCATCCGGGCGAAGAAGCGTGGAGACGAAGACAAAATGGGAGCTGGGCTTCACAAACTTGGCTCAATGGATCCTACGTTCATAACAAGAAACGAATCCAATATCGGACAGACAACAGTTAACGGTATGGGCGAACTCCACCTGATGACAATGCTTGCTCGTTTGAAAGAGATGAGCGGTGTTGAGGGTGAGCTCTTCAAGCCAAGAATCGCCTACCAGGAAACAATTACTAAAAAAGCAAATGGTGCCTACAAGCATAAGAAACAGTCGGGCGGCAGGGGTCAGTACGGACATGTTCTCATGAGAATTGAACCGACCCCCCGTGGAGAGGGCTATGTATTCGCCAGCGAAGTCTCCGGTGGTAATGTACCCACAAAGTTTATACCTGCTGTGGAAAAGGGTGTTATCGAAGCCTTGCATAAGGGTCCACTCTCCGGAAGCGAAGTTATCGATGTTAAGGCTGTTGTAACCGATGGTTCATCACATGCTGTTGACTCTTCAGACATGGCCTTCAAACTCGCTGCCAGTAAGTGTTTCCAGAATCTTATGATGGAAGCTGGACCCATTCTTCTTGAGCCTATCATGACTATTGAGATAACTGTACCTGATGACTACATGGGTGATGTTATGGGTGATGTGAACTCCAGAAGAGGAAAGATCCAGGGGATGGAAGCCCAGGGTGGTTTCCAGGTGATAAAAGCTGCAGTTCCCCAGGCAGAGCTTTATCAGTATACCAGTTCACTTCGTTCTCTCACCCAGGCTCGTGGAAGCTTCACTCAGTCGTTCTCCCACTATGAAGCAACCCCTCGCGAGGTTCAGAAGAAGATAATGGAAGACTATCAGAAGGACGAGGAATAGTATTATGAAGCGTACAGCAGCATTGGTCCTTCTGTTAATCTTCTCAAATGTTGCTGTAGCGTCCCCGTTTGCATCCGGAGGAGGATCCTCCTCCTCCGATGATGAAACAAACCTTACTATGATCTTGATGATAGTGGTTGTTGCGGGTGTTGGAGCTCTTCTTATCTCAGATGTGATCGCTGATAACTCAAATGATTCTCACGATGCTCTAAGTCATAACGATCAGGAAGCTATCAGCGAGGATACAGGGGTAAACTGGGAGCAGCTTGCAAGTGGAGTTGAAATTGAGCATCTACCAGTTCTTGCTGTATCTGTTTTCAATGGAAGCAATGGACGAGACCTTGCAAACTACTTCAGTAACCTCATCGCTCCCGGAGATGATCTCTACTACATTGTTTACGAGTCACCCGTTTCGTTCGGACAGATGGCTCCAGTGGAAGCAGCCGAAACAGGATTCTCATTCCTTGACTGCCAGTTATTCATGGCAGCTGATTCTCACAAGCTGGAATTGTACAGTAGCGAAACTAATGAGCCGCTTTGGCTTTTCAGCACATCAGAATGGGACTCGGCAATGGTCAGAGAAGCTTCTGCAAGCTTCCTTGACTTCTCGAGAAGCCTCTAGATCCGGTTTTACATTCAGATACCTGTAAGATGCGTACACTGTTTCAGTGCAATGACATGATGTATATATATACGATTGGTTGTGATGTGAGTAATATTCTAAACTTGTAGGAGCTGAAATGAAAATTGCTGTTTTATTGACGATGATCACTGTTTCTCTGGCTATGGCCGGGGAGTTCACTGTTAACATTCCGTTTTCTGCATCGGATGTCAGTATTGATCAGATGGGGAATTACACTGCAGTAACCATCCCTGGAACACCATCACTGAACAGGATCGGAGCTCCGTCTCTGCCTGTTATCAATACTCCCATTGCCCTTCCTGCCGGCATGCAGGCAACTGGAATAGAAGTTATCAATGCTTCTTATGAACCACTTCGCGGCCGATTCACAGTTCTTCCTGCAACTCAACCTGTACCACTTAGTCTTATGGATGAGACTGTGATCTCTCTTCCTGTACCGGATCAGCGTATCTATTCTTCATCTGAGACATTCCCGTCAAATGCTGCAAGATTCGAAGAATCTTCCATGCTTATCGGTTTTCCAGTTGCTTATGTAAGTGTTCATCCTGTACGCTGGAATCCAGCCTCGGGAACTATTGAGATCCTCAGCGATCTTGAACTTCGTGTTACAACCGAAGAGGGCACTAACAATTACACTGTAAGAACACGCTCGGCACAGAGTGAGGCTCGTACACGCACAATTGTTGAAGGCACTGTTGTTAACCCTGAAATGGTTCAGGCAAGCGGTGCTGCTATTGTTCCCGGCAGAGACCTGGAATACGGTGAATACGTTGTGATTGTAACCCCCACCTATCAGAGCTACGCACAGACTTTCGCCGACTGGAAAACCCGTAAGGGTATTCCCACCAGTGTCTACACCACAACATGGATCCAGGGGCAGTATTCTTGTGTCGACCTCCAGCAGGAGATCCGTGCTTTTCTCACAGACTGTCGGGACGCCGGTGTTGAATACGTTCTCATCTGGGGTGACGACAACATCATCGCAGGCAGGGATGCAAGAATACATTACAGTTCTTACACAGAGTATCCTCCTGTGGATCTCTACTGGTCCGATATCAATGACACCGCTCCAGGAGCAGATCTATGGAACTCCAACGGTAACGGAATCTGGGGAGAGCCTGGTGATGATGTGGATTATCATCCAGACATGTTCACCGGCCGTGCAAGTGTGAATTCAACCTCTGAAGCAACGCTTTTCCTCGATAAGGTTTTCGCTTACGAGCAGATCGGCTCAACAGATTACTTCGAAACTGCTCCTATTGAACTCCGTGTTGGCTACACCACTGAACAGCTCTGGCCTGGATGCTGGGGTTCAGCCGGTGCAGAGATCATCAGTAATGATGTTCCTTCCGGTTCATGGGAAGAAGAGAAGTGCTATAACTCCACTGGAAGCAACAGCCCTTCCATTACAACTGCCATGATCAATGCAGGACCTGCTCATGTTTACCATGCCAGCCACGGCAGCCAGACCAGTTTCTCCCTGCCCGGCGGTTCCTACTCCACAGCCAATTTCATGGCACTTACTAACATTTCAGGCGGTGGGCTTCCTGCAATCTGGAACTCAATTAGTTGTCTTATCGGACACCTTGACGGGTACGAGTGTATGGGTGACGCCTGGCTTGCCAGCCCTAACGGTGGAGGTTTCGGAGCCTTTAACGCAAGGTTTGGATGGGGTTCTCCTTCCAGCCCCGGTAACGGAGCCAGTGAAGTTCTCTGCCAGGCAATCTATGAAGAAGACTGGGTTGAAGGAAAGATTGCCCTTGGAGCAATCCACTCCATGGGTCGTGATGAGATGAATCCTGGAAGTGATGAGGTCATGGACTGGTGTGTAAAAGAATACAACCTGTTCGGCGAGCCCGAGCTTCCACTCTGGACAGCAGATGCAGCTCAGCTTTCTGCTTCATATCCTGCAACTATTCCTGGAACCATGAACATTACAGTAGCTGTTACATCAGGCGGGTCTCCAGTATCCGGGGCCAGAGTATGTATCTGGAAAGGTGATGACTGGTCAACAGCTGAGATCTACGAAGTTGAAACAACAGATGGCTCGGGCCAGGCTGTTCTCTATGCAAATCCCTCCACCACCGGCGAGATGCTTGTCACTGTATGGGCGCATAATCACATCAGTCATCTTGGAGCAATTACAGTGGATGGCCTGGGAATTGAAGAGCCTGCAGGTGTTACAGCCATTAATGCACCATACCCAAACCCGGCCAGAACCACTGCTGCCATCCCATTCTCCATGGCAAATTCAGGCACTGCCTCCATTCAGGTTTTTGACCTGACGGGCCGCACTGTTGCCACACCTGCAAACGGAGAGTTCGCAGCAGGAGCGCACACGATCAACTGGGATCTGTCAGGTTCAAACGGAGCCAGGCTTCCAAACGGTTTCTACAGCGTTGTGATTACCACAGGTAGCACAGTAATGACCGAAAGAATAATGGTTCTTAGATAACAATCCGAACCACTGAAAAAGGGGCACCTTGCGGTGCCCCTTTTTCTTATGGTGCAATCAGTCCCTGAACCTGCGTGAATCCCGCACAGCAGCAACAATTTCTTCCAATGTAATATCTGCTTTGATTCCTTTAACATCAAATGGTGATCCTCCTGGCGTGATACTACATACAGAGAAAACATCACCATTCTGACGTTTGATAAGAATTATTTCGGTAACAGCATAATCGAGAACATCAGCAAGTAGTTTCCGTGCATCAGAATATGTAAATACCCTCATTCTCTCACCGCCATTACATCAATGCCAATACTTTCAGCCAGCTGGGCCAGTCTTCTATCAAGAGTTAACAATGGGCTTCTCCAGTGATGAGCACACTCAAGAAAATATGCGTCGTAGGCATATATATCTTGTATTTATCTGCAATGGCCACTGCTGACCGTATATCAAAAGGCTTTAGTTCTACTGGAATATCAGCGACAATATCCCATACCTCCGTTGCCATTCCAGATTTCAGTTTGCCATTCCTCAGCAGAGAGCTAAGAGCATTACCCACTTCAAAGGGTAATACATCCGGTGCGATAAGATCGTACCCATATGTCAATTCAATTATCCTGTCTTTTTCCTGTTCATACCCAGTAATCCTTCTCTAGTGCCCTGTACTGAACTGCCTCTGCAATGTGGGAGCTGGTAACCTTTTCTGCTGCCTCCAGGTCTGCAATGGTTCTGGCCACCCTTAGAGTTCTGTAGTAACCCCGTGCTGAAAGACCAAACCTGGCTGCAGCTGTATCCAGAAGCTTTCTGCCAGAGGAGTCAAGGGCACAGTGAGTTCGAGTAAGGGTGCTGGTCATGTGGGCATTGCAGTGAACGCCTGCTGTTGTGCAAAACCGGTCGGTTTGTATGGTTCTTGCTTTCATTACCCGGTCTCGAATCACTGTGCTGGTTTCTCCTGATGGATTTGATTCCCCAAGCTCGTTTCTAGGCACAGGAAGAACTTCCAGATGAATATCAATCCGGTCAAGAAGCGGCCCGGATATTTTTCCCAGATAACGCTGAACCTGGGAGGCTGTGCAGTTGCAGGATTTAGCAGGATGGGTGAGGTAACCGCACGGACACGGGTTCATAGCCGCAACAAGCATAAATCTTGCTGGTAATTCAACACTTGCAGATGATCTTGAAATTATTACTTTTCCCGATTCCATGGGCTGACGCATTACCTCGAGAGCTCCTCTCTTGAACTCTGGTAGCTCATCCAGAAAAAGAACTCCGTTGTGGGCCAGACTCACCTCGCCGGGCCGGGGGTTGGAACCGCCACCGGCAAGACCTGGTGTTGAAACCGTGTGGTGGGGCGCACGGAAGGGACGATTGGTAACGAGAGCCTGACCCTGTGGAAGCATACCTGCCACGCTGTGAACCTTGGTAGTTTCCACCGCCTCCTCACGAGACATAGGTGGCAATATTCCCGGAAGTCGGGCAGAAAGCATTGTTTTCCCGGAACCGGGAGGACCGATCATCAAAACGTTATGCCCTCCGGCTGCGGCGATCTCAAGTGCTCTTTTCGCCTGCTGCTGCCCTCTCACCTCGGAGAAATCTGCAATAGAAGATTCCTGACCGTTGAGAACTTCCGATTCTGTAGATTCCTGCAGATTGTTGAGACCCTGCAGGAACAGTGAGACCTGTTCCAGATTCTCTGCGGGAAACACAGGTACCGGTGAGGCTATCACCGCTTCTCCTGCATTTGCAGCCGGTACTATAAAACCTTCAATTCCCTGCCCATTCAGCCCTGCAGCCATTGGAAGCACTCCTTTTACAGGCCTCAGGGTGCCATCCAGAGCAAGTTCCGCAAGATAGGCATACCTTGCAGCCCTTTCCTTTGGAACAAAGCCTGAGGCGGCCAGCAGGCCAACTGCAATGGGGAGGTCAAAAGCAGCCCCCTCTTTCTTACGGCCAGCAGGAGCAAGATTTATTGTGAGTTTCTTGGAGGGAAGGGAAAAACCGGTGTTGCCGATTGCCGCCTGTACCCTCTCCCGGGATTCCTTCACCGCATTATCCGGCAGCCCTACAATGGTAAAAGTTGGCAACCCCCTTGTAAGATCAACCTCAACATCCACCTGAAAAGCATTGATACCCACAAGACCGACACTGCGTGTAAAAGCAAGCATGGTTTTCCTCCTATACAAGGAGTAACCGCTACTTTCTCGTAAAAAACAACAGGGGAGAGGTCAAACCTCTCCCCTGCTATACGGTACGCTAACTATTCTTCTATGGTAACCTTAAGCATCACATCACCCTGAGTGATTCTGTCAACAACATCCTGACCTCTGGTCACTATGCCGAAAACTGTGTGTTTTCCATCCAGGTGAGGCTGAGGGGCATGTGTGATAAAGAACTGACTGCCATTTGTGCCCGGACCTGCATTGGCCATTGAAAGTGTACCTGTCTCATGCTTGAGGGGATTGCCGGAGAATTCATCCTGAAAGTTGTAACCAGGACCGCCCATTCCAGTTCCCGTGGGATCTCCACCCTGAATCATAAAGTTGTTGATCACTCGGTGAAAAGAAACACCGTCGTAAAAACCGTCTTTTGCAAGTGCAATGAAGTTATTCACTGTAACAGGAGCAAATTCCGGAAAAAGGTCAAGGTTGATAGTACCCTTACCGGTCTCGATCTCAACCTTGTAAACGATGTCTGTCTTGATATTCATTGCCGGTGGAGTACTGTACTGCTTTGCCATGATTCTCCTATCCTATAATGTTAACGAGTCTACCTGGAACAACTATAACTCTCTTGGGAACTGCACCCTTAAGGTAATCCTGTACTTTCTCCAGACCAAGAGCCATTTGCTCAATACTCTCCCTGGAAGCATCTGCAGGAACAGAGATCCTTCCCCTTATCTTTCCCTTTATCTGAACAACTATCTCAACTGTGTCTTTTTCAAGGTCTTTTTCCACCCACTCCGGCCATTTCTGAGTATGTATGGTGTCATTTTCTTCTCCGAACCCCAGCATGTGCCACAATTCATCAGTGACAAACGGAGCTGCTGGAGCAAGAATTGTAAGGAATTCTTTCTGAACTTTCCTCCAGGTTACAGCAGACGAGGAAGCTTTCCCTCGATTAACAGAGAGGAAGTTCAAGAACTCCATCATTGCAGCAACTCCTGTATTGAACTGAAAGCCGTCAATGTCCTTTGTAACCTTTTTCACGGTCCTCGCCAGTTCGTATCTCAATTCTTTATCGAATGCCTTGTCTGTCTCGATTTCTTCAAGCTCCGCAGTGTCCAGAAACAGATTCCAGACTCTCTTCACAAATCTGTATGTACCGGCGAGACCTTCTTCGCTCCATTCGATCTCTGCTTCAAAAGGACCCATAAAGATGATATAGAGCCTCAAGGCATCTGCTCCATATTTCACAACCAATTCATCTGGAGTAATAACATTGCCCTTGCTATTGGACATTTTCTGATGATCAAAACTGATCAGCATGCCCTGATTCTTCAAGCAGGTAAACGGTTCTGTGAAATCAAGCATTCCTGCGTCAAACATTACCTTTGTCCAGAATCTGGCATAGATAAGGTGCATTACAGCATGCTCAGCTCCCCCTACATACAGATCTACAGGCAGCCATTTCTTAACCTCTTCCATGTCAAAAGGGGCATCTGTGCAATTGGGAGAAGCAAACCTTAAAAAATACCAGCTTGAGCAGGCGAACCCAGCCATTGTGCTTGTTTCCCGCTTTGCCGGCATACCGCATTTCGGGCAGGTGGTATTTACCCAGTCCTGGCATGCAGCAAGAGGAGATCGCCCTGAATCATCAGGTTCATAACTCTCCACGTCAGGCAGAACAACAGGCAGGTTTCTGTCGGGAACAGCACCGCACTTCTCGCAGTGAATTATGGGAATAGGTGCTCCCCAGTACCTCTGCCTGCTTACCAGCCAATCTCTGATCCTGTATCGGGTTTCAGCTTTACCGAAGCGGTTGCTCTCTGCGTACGCAGCCATAACTTCTCTGGATTCCTCCGAGTTGAGACCGGAGAACTGCCCACTATTGATCAGCTCACCATCGGCAACGGTGGCTTCATCTTCAACTCCCTGAGGTATCCCGTCCGGTGCAATAACTTCGATGATGGGCAGATCATATTTTTTCGCAAACGCATGATCCCTTTCATCGTGAGCCGGCACAGCCATAATAGCTGCAGTTCCGTATCCTGCCAGCACATAGTCCGCAGTCCAGATCGGAACCTTTTCCCCGTTGAATGGATTCGTTGCAAAGGCACCGGTAAAGATTCCGGTTTTCCCCTTCTCGCTGGCCACAAGTCGTTCAAGATCTGTTTTTGCACCGGAAGCCTTAACGTACTGTTCAACATCTTTTTTATACTTCTCAGTGGTTATTCCAGGAAGCTCTGGATGCTCCGGGGCCAGAACGCAGAACGTAGCACCAAAAATGGTATCTATTCTTGTGGTGTAAACTGGAAGTTTGATAACTCCATCTTTTTCCGTTTCAATGGAGAATACTACTTCTGCTCCGTGAGAGCGACCGATCCAGTTCCTCTGCATTGCCTTGATGTTCTCAGGCCAGTCCAGATCGTCAAGTTCCTCAAGAAGTCTGTCGGCATATTCTGTTATTTTTAAGTACCACTGGGGTAATCTCTTCTTAACCACTTCTCCACTGCATCGCCAGCAGATTCCTCCGGCGGATTCTTCATTGGAGAGGACAATTCTGCAACTCGGGCAATACATCTGAAAATTATCAGACTGGTATGCAAGCCCCTTGTCATAAAGCATTAGAAAAAAATATTGAGTCCATTTGTAGTAATCAGGATGACTTGAATTAATCTCCCTTTCCCAGTCGTAACCCGCTTCAAAGAGCTTCATCTGCCTCTTGTAATTCTCTGTGTTAACCCGGGTAACTTCTACCGGATGCATACCGGTCTTGATTGCATATTCCTCTGCAGGCTGTCCGAATGCGTCCCACCCCATGGGATGAAGAACATTGTGTCCGTCCATCCTCTTTTTACGGCAGATCACATCGGTTGGAATGTAGTTCCGGCAATGTCCTACAGACAACCCTGCTCCTGACGGATACGGGAAATAATCAAGACAGTAGAAATTGGTCTTCTCCGGATCATCGCCAGTCTTGTAAAGACCCATATTCTCCCAGACGGGAGACCACTTCTTTTCTAATTCCTTGAAATTGTATGCTTTCACTATCAGACCTCCTGTATTTGTAAGCGGAAATATACAAAATGAGGAAGGAATAGAACTGTCTTGTCATTCAGACAAAAGAAGAAGGAATTCTATCTCCCCTTCTCTGGTGGACAGTAGAGAACAACCAGAGCTGCTCATTAGCCGGAAAAGTATAGCAACTTCAGTTTCAACATCAAACCTGCCAGACTCAAGACGCTGAGAAATCTCTTCATGGGAAAGGGCCTGGAAATATTCGTTTAAACCGGAGAGAGCAAGATGTATTCCCTGTTTATCCTCGGTGTCAACTCTCCCGGCCACAAATGATACAACCGAATCATGTGATGCCAGCTGGCACAGCATTGCAAAACACTGTAGAAGAACCTCTGGAATTATCACAATATCAGGCATCTTGTCGTTGAAAGAAAGAGAAGGTGGTCGAAGCCCTTTCTGGGCAAATATGTTGTGTAGTCTGGCCAGGAACCGGTTTGGACATTCCACTCTGAAACCATCAGGTTTAACCAGCAGAGTCAATCTAAGCAAATGAGAAACCCTGGATGCAGTTTCATGGGAAAACAGCATGGTTCTTGCAAATCCCGCGAGAGGATCCGTTCCCTCCACCATGTTCAGTATTGCATTGTTCTGAACAATTGAATCAGAAGAGAACTGTTCAAGATAACCTGAAAGCTCTGATGAATAACTCAGGATCTCTGTCTCTATCCCTCCCTCCATCCTCCTGGAACAAGTCAGATCAATTGCTCGTTTGTCTCTCAGGGAAAGTATACCTGAGACTACGTTCACTGTTTCCTGATTCAATTCTCCGGATACATTTATTGCATACTCTTTTCCCATGAAAAACTTAACAACCCTGAAATTCCAATGGTTATGTTCGTTTGCTTTGCTTCCTTCGGGAAATGTGGCAACAAGTTCGCCTTCTCTTCTAAACTCCATAACTCCTTTACCACCAAGGACATAACACAGATTTGAAAAAGAGCGCAGAATGTTAATCAGTGAAGAAGCAGAAAGCATCTCCGTTAATTCATCAAAAAGCAATCTCCGGAAGGAAACAACCGATTGTTCCTCAGTCGGAGGAAGTACCTTGCCTGAACAACGTACTCCAAGAATAAAGAATGCCGAATCACCATAAATACTATTAGATGATTCAATAATTGACACATTCCACAGATGTTCCGAAGACAGAGAGCCATCAGCTCTGGGTACTGCCCAGTATGCAGTATTATTGTTTTCCACAAGACCGGATCTGGAAGCCAGCGAATCGAGTGTAAAACCTGATCCTTCAGGATCAATCAGCTTCTTAACATCCGTGCTGTTTGCATTCTCTGCTTTCACGCCGGTAACATGCTCCATTGCCGGATTCCAGCGAACCACTTCTTCATTTCCCCGAATTATGGCCATGGGCATAGAAACCTGGTTGAACAGGGCATCTGCAAATCCATCATTGCACTCAAGACATTTTTCTGTTGATGATCTGCTTATCCTCTCATCAATAATGTCCCGTTGAAGTTTTGCCAGGGAGGAAACAGCATTAAGTACTCCCAGATCCCCAGGAGTAAGTGCGGACTCTGCAAGTACTAAATACCCCCTGTTGGAGATGCCGACACCGGTTGGAATGACAAAGCAGGAACTGAAATATCCAGAAAGTCTGCCCAATTCAACAGAAGAAATTCTGTTGTGCTTATCTCCGCTCCAGACGAAGGAGGAAAAATTGTATTCCCCGGGTTCTTCAACCGGAAAACCAGTGGGCCATTCTCCGGCACTGCCGGTCAATTTCATGGTTTCGAAAGCATCATAAGCATACTGAGCCACAGCTCTGGATCTTGTAACTCTAAGAATATCTTCGCAGAAACTGTCTGTTTGCCCCTGATTCGAGTCAAGGAGCATACTGGACATTCTGGAAAGACCATCAAAACTTCTATTCAGATTATCAACTTCATTTCTGAACAGTGTAAGATCTGTTTCGTCCTCGAAAAGGCAGACAAAGTTCACTGCTTGATTTGCTTCATTCCTCACAGCTCGCAAAGTCTGTCGCAGAACGACCTGTCTACCATCCTTGTTCATGAATTTAACTATCCCGGATTGCTCAGTTCTTTCCTCTGCAAAAAGATGTTCTGAAGCATCATGCACCCACTTGTAGGAATCCTCAGATAAAACATCGTGTAAAAGAAGACCGATCACAGAGCCCCTGTTTCCGGATACTTTACTGAAACCGGTATTGGAAAGAAGAATCCTTAATCTGCTGTCAAGAAGCAGAAGACCTGTTCCTGTAGACTGGAGATACGCCTGATTAAGCCTGTTTAAAGCACGAAGTCGCTTGTCGGTTTTGTAATTCTCCGTGGAGTCTTTAAATAACCCGATCACACCAGGACCACCCCTGCTTAGAACTCCTTCAACTCTCCTCTCCCCGGATGGTCTGAATTCAATCCGTACTTCGTGCCCCAGATGAGCAGAAGATATGACGGTCTGCCAATTGTATAGCACAGGTTCAGGCAACACTTCTGCAGCGTTTCTCCCTGTGACATCTTTCTCTCTAGGACCAAAAAGATGGGTCATCCTTTTGTTCCATCGAAGTATTGTTCCATCGGGAGAGAATCCAACAACTCCACCAGCCATGTCAGACACCAGGTCGAAATCAGCTATTTGTTCAGCAATCACAGTAACTGTATTGCGATGTCCTGTATTTCCTGGAATAATTACCAGGGACAGTTCTTCGTCTCGAGTGATCCCTTTCCCCTCAATAAGCCCCCGGGCAACAGAGTCAGGAAGCATACTGAACGGATCTGATGAATAACTTAAATCTTCCGAGTTCACTCCAAGAACTGAAAACAGATCACCATCAACAGACAGGTCACCTGTGGCCGGTGCGAACACCAGCCTTACCCAGGCTTTGGATCCAAACGGCATGAGCTCTCAGTGACCCAGAAGGCAGGAAACACCAATGGAAAACGAGGTTGAGGAATCGTCAACCCTGTCAGATTGCTCATTTGGGAATGCAGTATTCTTCCTGGCTTTGAATCTACTAAGCAACCCGCCTCCTATAGAAAAGCGATTAAGACGCAGATCAAAACCGAGTCCGAAGCCCAATCCTGCTCTGTTGGCCACACGATTATCATCAAAACTAACAGAAGTCAGAGCGTTCATTGTCGCAGTGAGTGGCATCTGAAAAAACATATTGCCCATAAAGCGATTATCATCAAGGGGTGAACTGATCTGTGCCTCGAATCCAACAAGAGTGTTGTTGAGGTGAGTTGCAACAGCACTGGCACCAAAAGCAATTATGTCATCCATGTAGTCTGTTTCAGAAGAGTAGGATACACCTGACTTGAAGATTTCTCCATCCATGGCCAGTCCTGCATGCCAGGCAAATTCCTGATCTTCAACGGACCACAGAGCAGACGAATCAGGTATGAGAAAACGGTGACTGTTGAATTCATATCTATAGTTCGCATTGACGGTTCTGAATCCACCGGAAATTCCTGCAGATAAGTTCCCCTTGATCAAGGAAGAAACACCGATCAGGGTCTCCCATTGCGAACCATCCGCATACAGAACTGCTACACCCAGCTCAGGGTCCGCAGGATCATCGTACACAGTATGTGATCCTTCGTAACCGAATTCACCAATTTTGGCAATTCCTGCACCTATAACCACCGGACCGGCAGGATATACAACTGCTGCAGTACCGTTATCTATTGTCATAAAGGTTCTAACTGTTTTTTCAACATCTGTTTGAATTACTCGTTCAGCCCAGTGTATGGTTGAGCCAGCAAGCTGAATGTCTGCAGACAGAGTTGCTGTTTGTGCAGGATTGTAAAAAATACTTGCAGCTTCAGTTATTCCAAGAGCTCGAAGAGAACCAAGAGCCGTAGTTGATGGAGTTATCCCGGGAACGATGGTTCCTTTTGTTATGGAATCATAGTAGCCGAATCCAAAAGCCTGGGAAACTAGAATGGTGATGATAGCTGAGATGATGATGAAGGTTTTCATTCTTTTCTCCAATTTAGAGTTCTATTGTAGCGCCTATGGAAAACGCAGTGACTATATCGCTAATGGTTTTTGCATCGGGGAAACCAAGAACATTACCTTCCCTTGACTCATTCCCGTAATTAAAGGCTGCACTGATGTTTGTTTTTCCCAGATTAACCGTAGCTCCCATGGCCAGCCCCAGAGAAGTATTGGACTCGATGCCTCCATCCGAAGATAGTATCAATCCTCCACGGAAATACAGATTATGATCCGGGTGTATGCCGCCAAAGAAATTAGCGGACCACGCCTTGTTCTCGTTAGTATCGTTAACCCTTGCTTCAATTCCAAAACCCGGGAAAAAAGCTGAAATGTTTCCAACACGAACACCTGCAGCAATGGTTGATGGGCAGTTTTCAGTTTCAGAAGAGTATACTGCTCCTATGGCAATATTCTCTCCAGCCGGAACGGAAACCCCGGCTCTCCATGACAATTCACCCTCTTCCCTGTTCCAATCTGATGTTGAATCCGGGATTGTTTCGTTGAAGTGATGCCACTGGTATTGATAGTTAATATCACCCATGCGATACCCTGCAGTTACTCCAATACTGATCTCACCTGGAATGACGGTAGCTACACCTGCTGCGGCTTCCCACACGCCACCGCTGACAACAAGATTCTCAAATCCAGAGATTACAGGCTCGGGGTTTGTGTCAAGAAAGAAATACTCACCCTTGTAGGTGTAGTCGCGTATCTTTGCAATTCCAAGAGCAAAGCTAGCTGAGTTGAAGCTTAAGCCTGTCTGAAAACTGGAAGCACCGAGACCGGCATAAGTAAGATTGTGTTTGCCGAGGCCATCATCCACAGACTGCTTAAGAATGAGCGGGCCAACTGAGGCAGAAAAAGAAGGATTGTAGCTAGTTAGTTCCGCAGGATTTGCAAAAAGGTTCATACCTCCCACATTAACAGACAATATGCCTCCGAAACCATGAGAGACTGCATCGATTCCAGGCATGGAGCTACCCTGTCCCATGGCTGCAGGATACCCATACCCGAACGCGGTTATCGGGACTGTTAAAAGAACAGAAAAGAGGCAAAACGCTAGATTTTTCATTCTTATCTCCTGTAATATTAGGGGTTGCTTTTCGTAACAATAATACACATTTTTCACAACGGGAAAAACCCACCCATTTAGTATGCATTATCAATAATCAAGAAGTATCATGAAAAGTGCTAAATTTCTTGTGATTGTGTGGACAGCATTATTTTGCGGAGTAGCATCGGCAATTGACCTGCCTCCACTTACAGACATGAAAACGACGCCTTCATAAGCCGCCACAACAACAGGTTAGATTGAGAGCTGCTTCAGGCCTGCGCGGTCACGCAGACACACACGGGTCTATTCTGCTTGATCTCACCCTGCATGGCAGGAATCAATCACTCAGCAAACCAGGACACGTAAGCTCAGAAAACAAACAACCCGACGGAAACTTTTCCGTCGGGTTGCTTTTATATCAGATCCCGCCTACTAGAAGTTCTCCTTCACATAGTCGAAACCGGCTTTCACTGCCTTTGCATTCAAATCAATGATAGTCTGGCTCTTGCCCTTGAAGAGCTTTGGCAGGAGTTCAATAACATGATCCACATTGAACATTCCTGTGATTGCTGCATATGCACCAACGTTAACGAGGCTCTGAACTCTGGTGTTGCCAAGTTCATCTGCGATTCCAGTGATAGGAACGGCAAAAACCTTGATATCTGTTCTCTCCGGCTCAATGTCGATGAGAGTGCTGTTGTAGATCAGAGTTCCACCTGCAACGATAGTCTTCTCGAATTTTTCAAGACTGGGTCTGTTCATTGCAAGAAGCATAGTGGGCTTAACTGCTTCAGCAGCTCCAATAGTACCATCCTGAATGTTCACTGAACAATTGGCCGTTCCACCGCGCATCTCAGGACCATAACTTGGGAGCCATGATACATTGTAGCCGTATTCAAGAGCTACGCTGGCGAGAGCCTGACCTGTAACCATTATGCCCTGACCACCAAAACCGGCTACTCTTATTGACATTTTCCTGTATTCATCCGGAACATCACCTCGAGGGAAATCTACATCCGCCTCTGCAGAAATTCCAAGTTTTTCCCAGACAGTGCCAGGTTCAAGGATCGGTACCGGTCTTGTGATGACCTTTGCTTCTTCACCCTTGTCTCTGTAAACTCCCAGAGGATACATACCAAGCATCTTCTCTTTAACCCATTCCATGCTCTTCACAGGATCCATCTTCCATCCGCTGGGGCAGGTGGAAAGAACCTCAACAAACTGAAAGCCCTTTCTTTCTTTTGCGTTCAACAGGGCTTTTCTTACAGCATTCCGGGTTTTCCTGATATGAGGAGCATCGTGGAGCGAAACTCTCTCAACATAGGTTGGAGCAGTAAGCTGGCTGATAACTTCGCACATCTTCATAGGATAACCGTCTGTGTCCACATTTCTTCCATAAGGCGTAGTCGTGGTAACCTGACCTTCAAGAGTAGTGGGAGCCATCTGGCCACCGGTCATGCCGTAGATTGCATTATTCACAAAGAAAACAGCAATGTTTTCCCCTCTGTTGGCAGCTTGAATAATGTTGTTGCCACCTATGGCAGCAAGATCACCATCACCCTGATAGCTTATAACAACCTTGTCCGGATTAGCTCGGCTGGTAGCGGTGGCTATTGCAGGAGCGCGTCCATGGGCTGCCTGAAAATGACCGGCATCAAAGTAGTAATAAGCGAACACACTGCAACCCACCGGGCTGATAAGAATGGTTTTATCAACAATATCGAGGTCTTCCATTGCTTCAGCGATGAGTTTGTGCAGAATTCCGTGTCCGCAGCCAGGACAGTAGTGAGTTCTGTCTTTTTCCGCCCCGGGCTTGTGCTTGTAAACATCATTGAAGCCCTTTGGCTTTCTGAGTACTGTTTTTCTCATTACATAACCTCCCCGTAAAGCTCGGAGATCTTTTCAGTTATCTCATCTGCAGATGGTACATTTCCACCCAGACGGAAATAAAGATCGCTCTTGATAGCTCCGGCAAGGGCTAGATTCACGTCGTCAACAAGCTGACCTGTTGAAAGCTCAACCGTAAGAACGCGCTTAATACCCCGTTCAGGAAGCACGGCGATTTCATTCTTCGGGAAAGGAAAAAGTGTTATTGGTCGGAACAGACCGATCTTATGACCTTTCTCCCTGGCATCATCAACCACAGTTCGAAGAACACGACTGACAGATCCATAACCTATCAAGGCTATCTCAGCATCTTCCATTCTGTATTCCTCACACCGGACTTCTTTCTTTTCAATATTCTGATATTTCTTGAGAAGCTCATTATTCCAATGCTCAAGCTCATCATGATCGATGTAAATGGAATTTACAAGATTCTTGTTGAGTGGAGTGCCAAATACAGCATAATCGCTCTTGTCCGGTAATTCCTTCACCGGTTCCGGAATAACAACTGACTCCATCATCTGACCGATAACTCCATCTGTCAGAACAAAAACAGGTATTCTGTGCTTGTCTGCAAGTTCGAAGGCCAGCATTGTGTAGTCGCACATCTCCTGACAGCTTGCAGGTGCAAGAACGATACAGCGGTAATTTCCGTGTCCACCGCCTTTAACAACCTGGTTGTAATCACTCTGCTCAGGTCCGATGTTACCAAGCCCGGGGCCACCTCGCATGATATCAATGATCACGCATGGCAGAGCGGCTCCTGCACAATAGGAAATGCCCTCCATCTTGAGACTGATTCCAGGGCCCGAACTTCCGGTCATAACCCTCTGGCCGCTTCCAGCAGCGCCGTATACCATGTTAATTGCAGCAACTTCACTTTCTGCCTGTACGAATGTTCTTCCCAGTTTTGGAAAAAGAGCAGCAGCAGATTCAGCAACCTCGCTTGCAGGTGTGATAGGGTATCCGTAATATGCGGTGCATCCGGCCATTGCGGCACCGTATACAGCTGCATAGTTACCCTTCATGAGCATTCTGGCCATTCTACACCTCCTTCTCGGGGTCATAGTCTCTCAGGTACACAATAATTGCGTCAGGCTCAGGACAGCTGTAGAAACAATTGCCGCATCCAACACAACCACTACCTGCATACTCTGCATAATGATAACCTTTAGAGTTCAGCTTGGGCGAAAAAACAAGAACTTTTTTGGGACAGGCTGCGATACACAATCCACATCCCTTGCACTTGTCCTTTTTCACCTCTGAACGAGGGTACTTGGCGTCGGTCAATTGAGGGACCTCCTTGCTAAGTTTATATATGATGCACTTCTTTAAACAACAGAATACTTATATCCCTTGGGGTTCTACAATGGCAATCTGCCCGGTAAAAGTCAAGCACGCAGCAGGAGGAAAGAGAGCTATCAAACCGTCTGTAGAAATCGCGTAAGTTATTATACTAAAATGAAAAAGAAGTCCTTTTCATGAAACCAAAGGCTATTGAAGTCTCTTTCTCCACTTTTCCTCTATTTTCACAAAACCATCCATTTCGAGTTCTATCTCATCCCAGTTCCAGCTGTCAATAGTTAAACCTCTGATTCCTCTTCTTTTCATGGCAATTTCAAGTTTGAGAAGGAACTCATGAGGCTGTGATTCCAATGAAACAATCCGGGCTGTAACTGTTGTGCTGGTCTCATCTGCCAGTCTGAGTCTTCCTGAGATTAATCCATTGGTTTCAAGACGATAAACACCTTCTTCCTCCTCCATAAGCACTGGAAGAGAGTCAAGAACAGCATTCTTCATACCGGATTTGCTCAGCTTGAGAGCAAGAAGGTAAACAACCAGGAAAAGAATTCCACCAAACTGCTTGTTCAAGAATCCCAGAACTGCCAGTATTGTACAGACTAGTGAATGGATCAAAAACACATAACCAAGCGTTCTGGTAAGAATTCTGTATTGTTGATCTGAAAAGAGACCCTTGCCCAATCCTCCTGCCATTCCTGCCAGAATGTTTCTGCGGGAAAGAATGGAAACAAGCAGAATAACTGCAAAAACAAGTTCCATAAGAATCAGAGTTCCGCCGGGGTACTTTACCAGATCACCGAGAGCAGTAATGCCACCAAAGATCAGTCCTTCGATGATCAGTCCCGGTTTTTTCTTTCTGAAAGCCAGTAAAAGAATGAATGATAAAAGACCTGCAGCTACTCCTGCTGCGGCAGAAGCAAGTCCATCCCAGAGAATATCCCCAAGAAGAAACAGAACAAGAACAAGCAGTTCTGGCCATAGTTGTTTCACGGGTTGACTGGTTTTTCGCCAATGGAAACAGCCTTGTCATAAGTATCGCGAACAATACGACGAGTGGTCATTTCACCTTTTGTACGGCACTTGCCTGTGATTATACGACCAAGCATCTTGAAGAATCCAACAGGATGACTGAAGAATCTTGCAGCATAGTAGTGAACGTATGTACCAAGGCGGAACCTGTCCAACATTCTGTAGTCCTTTCTCCATATTGGAGAAAAACACAGATCATCCATTTCTGAAAAACCCTGTAACTCCGGACTTCCCATGGATGGCGTTGCTGGAAAGGGTGTCATTATCGGCATAACAACCTCTTGAACGCCTGCCCTGGCAAGTGCTCTTATGTAAGCCCTGGTCTCTTTTCTGTCTGAAGCTATCTCACCGGGCGTTCCCGCCACGAAAAAGCAGCAGGTGGCAATTCCAAGATCTGAAGCTTTCCTGATAAGTCTTGGTACGAGATGAATATCAGCGGTTTTGTTCATCAGTTTCAGAACCCGGGTTGAACCTGATTCAGGAGACAGTGAAAAATATCTGCAACCTGCCCTGGCAAGAAGATCAAGAAGGGCCTCATCAAGAGTTTCCATTTTGAGTCCCGATGGAAAACAGAAAGTGATATCCATCTTCCGGTCTAGAATACCATGACAAATATCCTCCACCCTCTTCTTGTCTATAGCGAAATTTTCGTCCTGGAGATGAAAATCGCGGATTCCGTACGTATCAATATGAAATTGAAGCTCCTCAAGAACTTTCTCAGCGCTCTTGGCCAGCCAGTGACCTCCACACATCTGAGGAGCCTGGCAGAAAGAACACAGGTACGGACATCCTCTGGAAGTGAGGATATTCATGTATCTTACTCCTCGCATTGCAGGTCCATGTCCGTAGCCAAGTTTCCAGTAATTCTCCAGTGGAAGAAGATCTACCGCAGCGAAAGGCTGTGAATCCAGATCAAGAGTGTATTTCTCTTTTCTGTCAACGAAAACATCCGGGGTTACGATTCCGTCGAGTGAAGAAAATTCTACCTTACCCTCTATGTATGCAAGAAGGTCTGGAACACGCTTCTCTCCCTCTCCCAGCACAACAAAATCAGCACCGGCCTTTACAAAATCTTCCGGAACAAAAGTCGTGTGATAGCCCCCCACAAGCACCAGGCGGTTCGGATTCCTTCTCTTCAGCTCTCGAACGATCTCAAGACACATGGAGTGCTCACTGGCACAGTGAACGGAAATGCCCGGTACTGCATCATCCGGCACCCTGTCTGCTATCTCGGAAGGAGTAAGCCCTCTTGCTCTGAATCTTTTGCGGAATGTATAAAATCGATGGGGATTCTCTCCATATGCATCAATTATGCCTACATCGTAACCGGATTCACCAACGCTGGCAGCCAGATAGGCAAGCCCTGATGGAATTCCCGGGATACTTCCATAAAAGTCAGCCTTGAGGTGAACTACAGGTGGACGGATCAGTATTAACTTCATATCAGTAAAGACCAGGTTCTACCGGTCTCTTCATGTACTTGGCAGTTGCAAGGAGAAGAAAACCGTTTATGTACTTTTTCAGATCCAGAAGGCTTCTCATTCTTCTTATCTTTTTCCAGACCAGGCCGGGACGAAGATAGAATCTGCGATGACCTTCCTGGATAAGAAAACGAATCTGATCCTCCGTAAATCCATCTGGAACAAATGAAACATTCTTGAAATTGAATCTGTCCTTTGTAAACTTGGCCGGCTTGATTTTGCCGTTGAGCAGATCCTCATACACTTCACTGCCCGGCAGCGGTGTCAGGTTTACGAACACTGCATAGTCGAGATCTATGGAACAGGCAAATTCGATGGTTCTAAGACCTTCCTCGAAAGTCTCACCGGGGATTCCAAACATGAAAGTTCCGTATGCTTCCATTCCCAGCTTACTGGTAAGATTAATGGCAGTTCGAATCTGCTCAACTTTTGTACCCTTGCGCAGAGTATCAAGATTCTTCTGAACACCACTCTCTATACCGTACAGGATTCTCCAGCAACCTGCTTCTTTCATTCTGCGAAGCAATTTCTCTGACACTCTGTCTACCCGGGCATTCACAGCCCAGTCAACGTCAAGTTTTCGTCTCAATATCTCATCGCAGAACTCCAAAGCACGCTTCTCAGAAAGAGTGAAGGTATCATCCCAGAAGGCAATATCCTTCACCCCCTGCTCTCTCACCAGCCATTCGATCTCATCAACAATGTTGTTTGCTGATCGCATTCTGGTATGCCTGTCGGTATGACAGAAGGTACACAGATAAGGACAGCCCCTGGCTCCGATGATATTTGCATGGGGAAGCCGGTTGTAGAAAGTCGGACTTGGAAGATAATCACCGGGAGGAGCAAGCTGATGGGAAGGCATTGGCAGCAGATCAATATCTTCAACTGTTTTTCTGTCTGGGGTTTTGATCAGCTGTCCCTTGTGAAGAAAAACCAGGCCGGGGATATCCAGGGGAACTTCTTTCCTGGAAAGACAATTAACCAGCTCACGCATTGTGTGCTCGCCCTCACCCTTTACGATATAGTCAATACCTTCACACTGATCAAAACACTTTTCCTGCCAGAGAGTGGGATGAATACCCCCGGCAACTACCACGGTTCCCGGGAATTGTTTTTTCATCTCATTGATCATCCAGCGTGAATTTTCCCAGTCAACACTGGTGAGTGTTACACCTATTACATCAGGTTGCAACTCTCTCAGTTTCTCCATAGAATTCTCGAAAGTATAAAAAAGACCTTCGAGATACTGAACATCATGCCCATCTTCGAGCATGTACGGCGCCAGATAAAGCAGAGACGGAGAAGGTACCACATTTACAAGAGGCTTGATCTTAAGCCACTTGAGAAGCGGTATTCTCTCGTTCATAAAATCGTGCTGATCCTGTTCCCAGCACGCGGGCATTGTTAACAGTACTATCTTCATGATTCACCGAATATATTCAGCCTTTCGGTCAATGTCCCCAACCTGTATTTATCCGGAGGTGGATTTGAGTCTGTCGATGTCAGTTATCATTCCTGCCTGGAACGCCTGCAGTACTCTCCGCAGCTGTCTCGATTCCATTAAGAGACAGACAATTCCTCCCTGCGAGATTCTTCTTGTTGATGACGGTTCAACTGATAACACTGCTGCAATAGCAAAAGAATACAACATTTCACTGCTCAGCACAGGAGGTCGTAAAGGCCCGGCAACAGCAAGAAATCTTGGAGCTTCTGCTGCAACTGGTGATGTGATACTGTTTCTGGATTCGGATGTAATTGTTCCTGCGGACCTAATTGAAAAAATAGAAGCACATTTCGCTGATGAATCAGTCTGGGCGGTCCAAACCCTGTACACGCCAGTCTGCCCTGCAGAGAACTCTGTATCACAATACCAGAATTACTATTATTACTACAGCCTCAACAGAATGCCCAACGGACAGACTGCCACTTTCGCAACATGGTGTTCAGCTGTGAGACGTGACAGATTCACTGAGATCGGTGGCTTCAACATAAGAATTCCCGAGCCGACGGTTGAGGATGAGGAACTTGGGTACACCATCGTTGAGAGCCGTGGAGTCATTATTCTCGACAAAACAATTCAGGTTACTCATCTTGCGTCCTACTCCCTGACTCAGTTCACAAGCAGAAGATTAAGAATGGCAAGAGCTCAGGCAAAAAGCGGCTGGAGACAGGTGAAGAAACGACTCCTGGCCCGTTACATCAATGTGCACGAATCAGGTACCCATCACAGCAGATGGGTGGTTCTCTCCATACTACTGGTTCTGATGACCCAGTTTCTGATTCTCTGGGGCCTGTTGTCAAATACCCTGACTCTTCTCATACCGGCAGGAGCCCTGCTGGCATCTGCACTGGTATGTCACTACAGCTTTCTCTCCAGATGCAAAAGTGACCTGAAAAGAAATGTAACCCTGAGCTTTGCTGTTTTATGCATCTACGATATGGCTGTACTTGGATGGGGCATAGTACAGGGATCTGTTCAGTATATGTTTGGAAAGAAATACTGATCACTCAGGGAATTCAGGTTCTCTGCCCGAAGCCACTGCATCAATGGCAGCTGCAAGAACTATCATGTCTTCCAGAAGAGGTTCCAGATCTTCCGCCGACAGATATTTCCCCCCTGCGTCCATGATCTCCACATGACCCGGTGTCAGATGCACTGCGGCATTTCTCCAGTCGATCTTCAATCTTCCAAGTTTCTTCTGCCATCGGTCCATGAACCAGTAGACAGGAGCAAGGACAACCTTGGCGTCCTCAATTGATTCCTCTATTTTCTCCGCAAGTTCAGCAGTAGCGTAACGGATGGGAAAGAGGTTGTCGAATCTACTGTCACCGGTGGTGAATCGCTGAACACCATCCTGGGGGTATCCCGGGGGCTCTGTGTTCAGATAGAATGGAGAATCATCAATATCAACTTCAATGGCATAATCATCACCGGGATCTATTTCAACATCCCTGCCGCGATAACTGGCATTGATGTATCCAAGGCTGCTGTTGTATTCAGAGCCATCATGTTTCCAGTCATGTTTTTCTGCCAGGAGAGTCATTGCCTGTTTGCAGCCTTTTCCTCTGCCGATCTTTGCAGAAAACAATGTTCGTACTACGAATCCCACAGGAACAAGGATTACACCGGCCACCAGTGCAGTTGGAGCTATGGAGCTCAGGATTGATAAGACATGCTTCTGATTGTAGCCAGCCAGAGAAAGAACAAGACTGATAACAACCACTAAAGAAAGGAAAATTCCAAGGATGATCAGGATTGGTCGGAATTTAACTGTTGCTTTCCCCGGGGCATTACACAGTCTCCATGTTTTCAACTCTTTTTTCTCTTCCTTCTGGTCCCTTAGGCGTCTTGAAGCCTGAAGCTGATTATTGTTCTTCCCTTCAAAAGAAACAAACCATTCTTCACTTTTTCTAACCGGGTGAAGCCTTTTCCATACTGCATCGGGAACGTAAACATCTGAATTGCAGTAGCTGCAATTCATTATCCTCTCGCTTCCGGAAGATACGGATAGAGCTGCAGCGCACTTTGGACAGGCCATCACCACCGGGTGCAAGGAATCCTCATCAACCTTAAGATCTGCAGTGTTCTCATTCCCCCGTGGCGGTTCAGGAGTAAAACAGAATCTAGCGGACGGTACATGTTTCTGAAGCCATTCCGGAACAGGATAAACGTAATAAACAGAATCACACTTAGTACATTTTACACTAGAACTGCCAAAATCATCAGGAATGGGAAGAGCTGCTTTGCAGGAGGAGCAACGAGGTTCCAGTCGCCAGTAACCGTACTCAAAAGTTCCGCTGCCGCTCATGAGAGTACCCCCCTGCCCCTGTCCCTCGGTGAGCCCCTCATAATCCTCTTCAAAGTCATTGAGGAAGTCGGCTATTCTTTCTGGAGAAAGAAGCAGATTCTCAAAACAGGCGGTACACAAAAGTGATCTGAATGGTCCGTTGATCGGAATGGGATGCCCGCAGCTTCTGCAGCTGGTCCTTATCTCAAAACATCCATATCTAAGCATGAAACTACCTCCAGAAAAGAACACAAAGTGACGTGTTGAAGGAGGTTAGTATAGCCAAATGCAGATGAATTCTCAATAGAAGAGGGTAGTATCAGATCTTTTTTGTAATGAAACGCCAGAGCGTATGCAGAACGCTGAGTCCATAAGGAATGGGTTTCAGGCTTGAATAACCCTCACCGTGAATGGTTGGAATGGGGATTTCTTTAACGGTGAGCTTTGCTCTTATTGCACCAACAAGCATCTCTGAATCAAAATTGAAGGTGCTGGAATATTTGTGATAAGGTATCTGTTCAAGAGCCTTTCTTCCATATGCTTTATAGCCACTGTGATAACTGCTTAACCTGGCCCTGAAAACTGTGTTTTCCACCCAGTTCAGAATCACCGTTCCCCAGTACCTGATCTGGCTCATTCCGCCGTCACGCATATCACCGTGCATGGTGCGGCTCCCACCAACAACATCTGCACCGGATTCAAGGGGTGAGATCATCTTCAAAAGAAAATCAGGGGGGTACTGTCCGTCGGAGTGGAGCATTACAACACTGTCCGCGTTGCTTTCCAATGCCCAGTTAAAAGCAGTCTTCTGCGCTTCACCATATCCTCTGTTCTCGGGGTGATCCAGAACAACGATCTTTGTGAACTCGTTTGAAAGAGATCTGCCCAGATCTCCTGTGGCGTCTCTGGAACCGTCATTCACAATGAGAAGTGTCTCGATCTTTTCCCAGGCTTCAGCTGGAATGTTCCTGATAACACTTTCCATGAGCTTCTCTGAATTGTATGCAGGCATGAAGCAGATATGACGCACGTTGTCTCCTGTAACTGTTAATGAAACCCCGTTCTTGAAGAAGAAGTGATAATCATTCCAGTGATGAAAAACAAGTTTCTGGACCGCACGGGTTTCAATGTTATATTTATTATGGATACTCTGATATTGGAACAGGAGGCAGATTTGAGTATTGATGAAGTAAGTCTGGAAGGTATCCTCGGCAAACTTCCCGGGGGAATAGTACTGGACGTAGCAACCGGCGCAGGCAATTTTGCGGCAACAATGGAACATTTTTTCAAAAGCTGTACTCTAATTGCAGCAATCGATTCCACCATAGGTTCTCTGAAACACATCAGTAAGCGAATGGAATCTGAAGTAATAATTCCTGTTGCAATGAACGGTAATCTGCTTGCATTCAAAAATGACACCTTTAGCACAGTGGCAATCTCAAACTCGCTTCATCACTTGAATAATCCAGATGATATACTTCAGGAAATGCTTCGTACACTGTGCCCCGGTGGACACTTCATCATCATGGAAATGTTCCGGGACGGTGATCAGACAAAGTCACAACTGACTCACTCAATGCTGCATAACTGGTGGGCTGCAGTAGATTCCAGAAACGGAATTGTACACAATCCTGTGTTCACCCAGGCAGAGCTGAAGCAATGGGCAGAAAGTATCGGTCTGTCAGCTCTTGAATTTCACATTTTAGAGGAAACTAGCGGTGATCCCTTCGCTCCTGAACTAACAGAATATCTGAACAAGGCTCTTGATACTTATGAAAAACGTACGAACGGCGTTCCAGAATTGATTGAACAAGGTAAACTGGCTCGAACACACCTTGACGAAAACGGATTCACCGGATCAAGGGCTCTTCTTGTCGTAGGGGTGAAACCTGATTAATTCCCTGCCTCAGGAAGATTCTCCGGAACCCACTCTGGCCTCAACTCCCTTTCCGCTGTGAGTTGATCTGCCAGTTCTTCGGTCCATGGTTCCAGATGACCGGTTCTGCCATCCATGTAAAACAGGTATCCGTTCCTGTGGTTGAAGAGACCCTGAAGATGCTCTTTATCCTCTTCTGTTGTCTGATGAGCACAGAAAAGGATGTCTCCCTTCAGAAATGGATCAGTAGCAAGCAGGCCACTCATGATGTTGGGATAACCGTGTTCACTGGCCTCCATGAAAACAACTGCAGGGGGAACAACACGGGTTTCCGCAAGTTGAACAGGGATGGAATCGATGGTCTGCCATGGACTGTTTCTAAGCCTGATCCCATCGGGAAGGTAGACCATGAGGGTACAGACAATGTACAAACCGACAATAACCAATGAAGCCTGTTTTCCCCATTTCCTCACCAGCACTCCGAAACCAACAGCAGAGAGAAGGGCAAAAGCTGGAAGAGTTGTGAAATAGTGTCTTGGTCCGTAATCGATTGCCGCAGTATAGTGAATGAACATAAATGGCACTATCATGAGAATTGAAGTGTACAGAGGCCACATCCTGCGTCGGATCTTTCGGTCAAGCAGAACCGCACAGGCAGGAAAAAGTGACAGGAGGGGCCAGCCAAGAAGAATGGTGCTGCCGGTACCTGCCTGCTTTGCAACATTGATGAGCCCCCGCAGTGGAGTGTGCGCATGATCTCCATACTCCGGGAACCATGCATTGTTCTCCCCGAACCCCAATAACCCGCCGCCTCTGGCAAGGTTGTAGGCCGGTGAAAGCGGATCACCACTGTAATAGTTGTTGGATATCAGGAAAAAGCCCAGAGGAAGCAGAGCACCTGCAGCGATTCTGAGAAGAACAGGAATTGCATTCCTTTTCAGCTTCAGGAAAAGAACCAGGGTTA
>JAOZRM010000130.1 GCA_029940175.1 Candidatus Sabulitectum sp.
GTTCTGGGCAGGCAAAAAACAGGGCCCGGGATGGATGGACAACATCCAGAACCAGCTTGTGAACTCTGCACGGACGCTTGACTGTTTTTCTGAAATTGAAGACTTTGAAAAACAATACTGGCTGACAGGTGTTTACTACTGCAAGAACTGCGGTACCAGTTGGAATCATTTTTCGCAGGAATGGAGAATGCTGGCATTCCATGAACGCCTGTTAATTATTAACGGAGAGGATCCGAACAAACTTTTCGATGAAGTGATAGGCGGTGAGATTTTTGCCACCGCCGGATTTGAACCTACGGATAAAAAAGCCCTGACTCTTGAACAATGGGTAAAATTCATGCTTGGTGGAGTGTAAAAAATCTCATCATGCCTTCGTTTTACTGAAAAGCAAGGAAAGAAAAAGCATAATCGTAATGCTATTTGCGACATCAATGCCTTGAATTGCTAATCTCCATAATAAGTTCTTGCACGATGCACGTAGATGATACATTCTTCTTCATCAATAGAATACACGATACGATCATTGTAGGATAAACGGATTGAGAAAAATCCCTGCCTTCTCCGAGTACAGCCATTGGCATATTCCCGAGGCAAGCGACAGGATGCAGAACAAGACAAACTGTAGTCAATATCTCTAACCTGACACTGCAAATTCATCACATTGATTTTTCCAATGCTAATCAATACATTTCATGCATTTTGCATAGTTTTTCCTGCAGACAATTGACCCTGTATCAACTCTTGTATATACTTTCATGCGGGAAAGGAGATTTATGCATACAACAAAAGTATTTAAGAGCGGTAACAGCCAGGCAGTAAGGATACCAAAAGAATACACCTTTGAAGAAAAGGAACTCTACATTCAAAGAGTTGGGAATGTTTTAGTTCTTTCATCAATGAGCACCCCATGGAGTTCATTGCGAGACAGCCTTGAAAAGTTTTCTGATGATGTCTTTTCGGATGGTCGCATGCAACCTGATGATCAGGAAAGGGAAAACCTCTGAATGTACTTAATCGATACAGATATCTGCATTTACCTGATCAAAAAGAAGTCAGAACATCTGCTTCAACGCTTTGAAGCTGAGAAAGCTTTCAATATAGGAGTATCTGCCATATCCGTTGCTGAGCTTGAATATGGAATTGCAAAAAGTATGTATCCGGAAAGAAACAGAAAAGCTTTTGCGGAATTTCTGGCTTGGTTTGACATTGTTCCGTTCACAGATATAGATGCTGAAGCTTTTGGTGCAATACGAGCCTATCTTTATAAAAAGGGCACTCCCATTGGTCCATACGATCTGCAAATCGCAGCGCAATGCCTTTCTAGAGATCTTGTTCTTGTAACCAATAATACCAGGGAATTCGCAAGAATCCCGGATCTGCATATTGAGAACTGGGTTCAGGAATCGAGTTGAAAGCAGAGAATGGGAGAAATGAGCACCCATCTACTGACGGGTGCTCTTTTGTTCAGAATTTCAGGTAAGTTCCAACTTTAGCGTATGGTCCGGAAAAATCAACAGAAAAATCACCGGTGTTTTCTTCGTCAAGTTCCACATTGCAGTAGCGGTAGCCTGCTTCAGCTCCGAAAACCACCGGAAGACCCAGGAAGCGTCCTGCGGACTCCTGGTCTATTCGCAATCCTGCGTTGAAGCCCACGCCGGTTGCCTTTGCAGATGATTCAGTATTCGGGGAATCCAGAGTTCTTGAGACCATCACAACAGAAGGGCCACCACCAATTGAAAGAGCAGGGCTCTCAGTGAGTTTGTAGTAAGCTGCTGTTTCAATGTTTAAAGATTCGTCATGAAGAGAAATCACTTCATCTTGCGGGGAGCCGAACATAAATGCCAGACCAAAAGTCAGTATCCCAAGTATTGCATAACCAAAGGGGTCATAATTCTCTTCATAGGTACCGTGAAAGTTACTAACAGAAACACTACCTCTAAGCCTGATTTTCTCAGTAACATCTCCCAACGCTTCAACCCCACCGGTCCATGTCACACCATCCAGTTTGAGTTCCAGACCCCCTTCATTAAGAAGATCCGAATACTCTTTCTCATCAGACATGGATGGGAAACTGCCATCAAAAGTGAAACCTACTCTGAAAGAGCTGCCTTGAAGAACCAGCAGTGAAAGGATTGATACAAGTACTGTCATTGTCTATCCACCTCCAGGATCTGCACAAACACTCTTTCTTCATTCAGAAAGACCTCAACAGTGTAAAGACCGTCTCCGGGGTACTCCCCGCTGTCGTCAAGCAGGTCCCATGTTACCGTATGTGAGCCCACTACCTGTTCTTCAGATGAAACAAGGGTTCTCACATTGGTCATGTAACTGTTCTCTACAGTAATATCAACGGTTCCACCGGTATCAAGGGAATAGCTGACTTCTGCGGTGTCAATCACAGTCATGAACGGGTAACTGGTCAGATCGCAGGAAGCCATAAAAAGGAAAGGTAAAAAACCAAAAACAAAAACACTCGCTTTTTTCATAATCACTCCTCCCATAATAATAACCTGTTCAGTTTGGCAAAGATTATCAGGTGACCACATGAGGAACCTTCCCCTGAAATAATATAGTTTCTGTCAGCCTGAGAGCCCATCATTCATAACGACAATGTACGCTTGACGATAGCTATAAATTGTAACATCTAAGAAGTTGCTTTTGTGAAACATATACTGCGGAACTCAGAGGGGGCAGAATGATCAGTCTTGGCGATCTGTATTCACTTATTGAAAGCACTTTTGATTTTCTTCTAGTGGTTGATAACAATGAACAGATTCACTACGCAAGCCCTCTGATGACGAATGTCTGTTCCTCTCGGGATTCTGATGTTATCGGCAAACACCTGAAAGAGCTGCTGGACAAGAACTCTCTGCAGTCTTTCCGCTATGCCATGAAAAAGGTTAGCCATGGAGATCGTGGTGTGCTGGCAGTTTTCTCTACAGGTACAGCTGACTCTATCCCCATACCCATGAAAGTGGCTTTCACAGAAAGTGTAACAGGCGGGTTTTATCTGATCTTCGGGAAGCAGGCTGATTCGTTGCGCAAAATGAATGATTGGGAAAAGGATGAACGAGCCAAGGAACTCTCATGCCTTTATGCAGTAGCAGAGTGGATTGAAGTTTCCACAACAATCAAAGACTTCTTTACCAAACTTCCGCCTTTCCTGGCACAGGGAATGCGATACCCGGAGGAAGCCACAGTCTATTCAATCTATCAGGGGATTGAGTACGGTCAAGAGCCTGTGGGAGACAAGTTTATAACGGTTAGATTGTACATCAGCGGTGAGATGAAGGGTGAGATCAGAGTTGGGTACATAAATGATGAAAAGGATCTGCTTCCAGAAGAGTGGAAAATGATGAAGCAGATCGGCAGGATGCTCAGCCTGGCTCTGGAAAGAAAAGAGCTCTCGGAAAACATCGCTCTCAAACAGGGCGAGGAAGAAGAGTTCAGCAAACGCCTAAAAAAGCTGGAATCGGAAATTGCCAACAGGGAATCCGAGCTCAAATCACAGAAACTCAAGCTTAAGACTGTAGATTCCTACCTGAACCGCGTTAACGAAACAATGAATGAGAGCAGTAGACGATTTGAAACCATGTTCAAAGCGATTCCTGACAAAGTTCTCATGATCGACCTTAACTGGGATGTTATCATGAGCAACCGGGACAGCATTACTCCCGGAGAAAAATGTTATCGAGCATGCTTCAACAGAGAAACTCCATGCATAGACTGCCGGTTGTCAAAGATCGTAAAAAACAAAACCCCTATCACAGTTCCCCTCAGAGACAACGATAGATATCTGGAAGTACATGCGCTTCCCGTATTTAACAAAAACGAGGAAGTAGAAGGCATCATGGAGTTTTACAGAGATGTAACTCTTGAGAAAACTTATGAACAGCAGATCCAGCAGGCAGATAAGCTTGCTTCACTGGGACAGCTTGTAAGCGGCATTGGACACGAGATCAATAATCCCAACCAGTTCATCAGGGGGAACATAAAAATTGTCAAGCAGGCTCTGGATGACATGCTGCCAATTGTGGATGAATACCAGGAAACACATCAAGATCTGAAGATAGCCCGTTTAAAGTATGCATTTTTCAGAGAACACATAATGACCCTGGTGGATGACATGGGGCATGGATCGGAGCGAATCAAGGGAATAGTCGAGGGGCTTCGAGGTTTTGCCCGGAAAGATGACGGGCTTCTTGTGGACAATGTGGATATTAACACCCTTATTGGAGCCACGCAAAGACTTGTTCAGAACGAGGTTCACAAACACGGTGAAATGCTGCTCCAGCTCTCCGACAACGTCAAACCCTTTCCCGGTAACTCGCAGAAGATCGAACAGGTTCTGGTAAATTTGATAGTAAATTCTGCTCAGGCCATACCTGATGACAAAAAGGGTCTTATTACTGTAAGCACGTCCATGGATGGCGATACTGTTGTTGTGGAAATTGAGGATAACGGAAAGGGTATGGATGAGAAAACCCAGAGACAGATCTTCGATCCATTCTTCACCACAAAGAGAGCAAAAGGTGGAACCGGACTGGGGCTTGCAATTACCTACAGAATTATCGAAGAACATAACGGTAGCATTTCTGTAGCCAGCAAATCAGGGGTGGGTACAAAATTCACCATCAGAATCCCCACACCGGGGAACCAGGAGGATAGATCATGAACAAGGTTCTTATAGTAGATGACGACGTAGCTGTTACCAATTACTTCATGGTCTTCCTGATGCAGACAGAGCGTTTTGAATCTACAGTCGTAAACGACTCCAGGAAGGTTGAGCTTCTTCTTGAGAAGGAACTTTTTGATGTAATCATGCTGGATCTGGATATGCCCAATGTGAGCGGCATAGACATTCTTAACATGATGCAGGTAAAGAATATCACGATACCGGTAATTATTCTTACCGGAGCGAATGATGTAGATCTTGCAGTAAAAAGCATGAAACGCGGAGCATTTGACTATCTGACAAAACCTGTAGATGATGACCACCTGATTGAAGTTCTTGACAATGCCATTGAGCATGGCGCTATGAGCCGGAGGATAGACGAGTTGCCAGGAACTTATACGCAGGAAGAACTGGATGACCACAAAGCTTTTGAACACCTGCCAACAACCAATCCTGAGATGATCCATCTTTTTCATAATGCAGAGAGGGTAGCAAAATGTGATCTCAGCATTTTCATCTGGGGTGAACAGGGTACCGGCAAGGAAAGCCTTGCAAAAGCAATTCACAATGCAAGCCTCAGAGCAAGTGGACCGTTCATTGCGGTAGATGGTGCTGCTCACAGACAGGAAGACTTTTCGTCAGAATTGTTTGGCAGAGCAAAGAACTGGAGTGGCAAGCACGATGAAAAACAGGGATTCATTGAAACAGCCGCAGGTGGAACGCTCTTTATTGATAACATTGACTGCCTGGGATTGCCAGCCCAGGCCAGGCTGAAGAGAGTTATTCAGAACTCAGAGTTCTACCGGGACAACTCCACGGAAATTAAGAAAAGTGATGTGAGAATTATTGTCTCCTCTACTTGTGATCTTACCAGTTCACAATACAGGGATACTTTTTCCAGAGACCTGCTTTACCACCTGATGGTAAATTCAATGAAGATTCCTCCTTTGAGAGCCAGACCTGAGGACATTCCAAGGATCATCGATTATTTCATGAAGCAGGAACTGGCAAGGTTGAATCGAGAAGAAAATGTTCTCTCTGTTTCTCCGGAATTTCTTGATCTGCTTATGCAATACAGCTACCCTGACAACATCCAGGAACTGCAGAACATCATTGCATGTGCCGTAGTAGCTGCAGAGGGAGATGAGATTACGCTGGATGATCTTTCCCCATACATCAGAGAGCGAATTACTCCAGGATATCTGACAGGAGATTTTACACCATCATCGCTCAGTAACGTGCTGTCAGATCACATACGAAAAACAATCAAATACTGCGGCGGTAACATGGATCAGGCCGCAGCACTTCTTGACATTTCCGTTGATGAGGCAACAAATCATATAAAGAATGACTGACTGATCACCAGCTACTGGTACCGTTGGAAACAGAACCGTGTGCAGGAGATGCAGGACAGTTCACTGTCCAGTTTTGCCCACTCACAGTGTATCGGTATGACCCGCCATCAGGACAAATGGAAGATCCAACCTCCTCGAGAGAAGAAGGTAATTCACCATGCTGCACCTGATACATTGAAATGGCTGATGAAATGGCAAGCATATTTGTCCGGCAAACATTCTGGTTCGCAAGGTCTATGCCGGCAGTAAGATTCGGTGCGTTAACCCCGGAAAGAATCTCATCTGCAGGAATGTTAATCGCTGGATCTGTTTCCGGTTGAGAACCCCCACATCCAGCCATAAGAACAATTAGAAAAAGAACGGTGAAGTACTTCATTTTGTTTCTCCTGTGGTTATAGTCTACTCTCTGAATGTAAGTAATTTCTCCCGAAAGAGAAAGAGTAGACGGTCAAGCTATTCCAAGCACATTTGTGGTATCAATCCGTTCAAAAGAGCACCTGCTAACATGCCTGTGCCGGTACGCCGCCAGGACATAATAACTAGCCGGATACGACAATTGTGTTGTATGGAGCAGAAGACAGCATCATATTAATCGGTCACTTCTTCGGAGTTTTCTTCTCCTTGGCGGGTACCCTGGTAGCGTCAGTCTCTTTGTCCCATGCCCGTCGTTCTTTTCCATGGTTAACTTTACCGTCATGATCCTCTCGCCACATCTGCGGAGGGTTCTTCTCGGCTGTCTTCCTCCTGGATTCATTTGCGTTCTTCTTTGCCATTCCTCTAACCTCTTCTCTTCCCTCTAAGCAACTTTTCCAATAACCAGAAAATTCCCGTTGATACCAGAAGTATAACAACAAACCACTGGTTGATGAGAATAAGGCCTGCCAGCATTCCCAGAATTCCTCCGAAGAGCTCAATACCGGCAAGACTCTCACCACTAACTTCTGTGATGAGCTCTTCAAGCTGCAGAAGCTCGAATTCACTTACTTTCTTCCTGACCATTTCCTTAACATCAATCCTGTGTGCATGCTGTAGCATAAAATCTCGTGCAGTCTTCTTGAACTCCTCTGATTGTATCTTTTCCCCGACTAAATCCTCAAGTTTCCTCACAGTAGCATCCAACTGCCTTTCCAGCCAGCTCCAGAAGGATTCTGATTCAAGGTAACTGATAAGTTTCTCCCTGGCTGAGGCAACACCTTCAGTGTTTATCCATTGATCAAATCTCTGTTTCTGCTCATCAAAGAACTCGGTGAACCTCTCCCGCACTGCCGGGTCATCACCCATGGATGAGATCGAAGATATGTTCTCTCCAATCAAGTCCATCACATCCTGGAAGAAAGAGGGGCTTCTTACTTTATTGAGAAGTTCATCCTTGATCCTGCTTCGGTCGATCCTGAACACTCCTTTGCCCAGCTGCATTGCTTTTTTCACAAGAAAACCTTTGGAATTGATCCAGTCATTAAGCATTTCGTTCACCAAGTGGGCAATTGTTGAAGCATTCTTCTCCACAAGATCTGTAACCACCATGGTTAGAAGCTGGAGGGTTTCAGGTTTTTCTATCTCCCTCTCAATCAATTTTCTAAGATGAGACCAGACATGATCTGATGATAGATTTTCTGAAGCGTGGTTCTTAATGATGTCTGCGATCCTGGAAAAAAATTGCCCTGCCTGCGCAACTCCTCTATTCTGCACATACCTGCCAACTGTACTAATAACATTTGATCTGTTCACCGGATCTTCAATCCAGCCATTTGCAAAGTTCAGAACTCCTTCTGCCACTTTCCGAATTAAATCATTCTCTTCCAGATAATTCAGTATGGAATCGGTATCAAGAAGCTGATTTGAAACTGCATTTGCTATACCTTCAGCAATATCATCTCTTCTTTTCGGTATCAGTCCCTGCCTGCCAAGGGATGTTCTTTCCAGAGGGCGGAAAAGCATCTTGATTGCAATGTAATTTGTTCCAATTCCCACAGTACCGGAAAGACAGATCTTAAAAATCCAATCAATCCAGGCGGACTTGTAAAAATTAAGAAGAATGCCCGAAAGGACGGTCAGTAATGGAAGTAATACTATTGCTATCCTTCGGCCTGTTCTTATCATTCATTCACTCCCGGAAAAATGCCTGTGCGTCTACTTCATAAAAATCCCAATATGGATGATACACAACGTCATAATAACATCGAATCAGCAACTCGGCAAGAGAAAACAAGGCAGCCCTGGCAGAAAATGAATACTTGACTGCTTCAGTAGATATTCCAATAATTCCAGTCTGGATCGAGTTTCATTCATAGTGTGTTCAGCAGACTGGTTTCGCATCAAAGGGGGAGATTATGTTGCGAAGGATACAGCTCTTAATCATTGTCCTATTCAGCTTTTCGTCTATTCTACTGGCGCTTTCACCATCAGATACTGAAAGCATTCAGATCAGTCAGCCTGCCATAAACACCCATGTTGCTGATGTTTATGTTGAACCTTCCAATGATTGGGCTGCACTGTCTGACCTCTCTCTGCACAAAGGGTGGCCGGTGAGTTTGAGCAGTCCCGGAGCCGGTTTTCCATATACACCAACTCTTTTTGATGTGGATGGAGATGGGGCCGATGAAATATTTCTGGTTGGTGGTAATGCATTCGGGCTAAGTGGAGATGGTACCTTCCTTCCAGACTGGCCAACAGTTGAACACCTCTACATGGGTTATGGAACCAACGATCAGATGTCCGGTCCATCATGCGCAGATCTTGAGGGTGATGGCACTGTTGAAATCCTCTGGTCAGAAAGAGACTGGTATGCAGGTAGTGCTCACATGTGGACCTTTAACGGGAGAAACAGTGATGGCTCTGACATTTCCGGCTTCCCGGAGAATGCTCCAGACCAGTCTTCCAACGCCCTTGATTCTCCTTTTGTTCTCGGTGACTCAGACGGTGATGGAAATCTTGAAGCCTGGACCGCTCATACCCTTGGAAATACAGGTGACTATTACAGAATCTCCTGCAAGGATCACCTGGGAAACTTAAAATTTACCACCGATCTTGATCCGGATGAGGATGTACTCAACCTCTTTTTCGGTGA
>JAOZRM010000301.1 GCA_029940175.1 Candidatus Sabulitectum sp.
AACTGAGGACTGGACAGGGCAGGCACTCATATTCACCAGCAATCCAATTCTATGAATCGTAGTGAAATTAATTACTTTCCAACCAGCATGAGACTATACCTGCCGGAGGTTGAGATTGATCGAAAGTAGGCTTGTCTCCAGTTTTATTCTCAAGAATCTCAGTGAGGGGACCTCAAGCGGTTCTTTCCTGGCAACTGTTCTTCTTGCGGACATGACTGGTTTTACCCGCTTAACTCATGAGGCCATGCTCCTGGGAGACCATGGGGCAGAGTGGATGTCTAATATTCTCAGCAGATCTTTTTCCCCTTTTATTGAATTCGTTGAGAATGAAGGTGGCTTTGTAGCGGAGTTTGAGGGGGATGCCGCACTGGCTGTTTTTCCTGGAGACAGACCTGAACTTCTTCACTCAGCTGAACAACTTCTTGAAGATGTATCAAAAAAAGTCGGAGAGAAAATTTCATTCTCTTTAGCTTCCAGCTCAGGGAAACTTCACTGGGGAGCAAGTGGCTCAGATGGTGTGTTCTATCAGCTTTTTCATGGACCTGCGGTTGCGGATGTTTTCAACCATGATCACAGTTTTTCCTGCTCTGCAACGTGGAAAAAAGCAACTGGAGAAACTTATAGATTTTTCCCTGCGCTGATTACCCAAAGGGAATTTGGTGGCGAATTCCGCACTGTGTTTCCAGCATTTCTCTCTCTTCAGGTTTCTTCCATGGAGGAAGTGCAAACTTTTTTTAAGTCTGTATGCGATTTCACTTCAGCAATGGATGGTTTTCTGAATGGAACACATCTTCGAGGGAGAATGGCAACAGCGCTGGTTGTTTTTGGTGCTCCAAGAGCTCATGAAAGTGATGCCAGAAGGTGCGGTGAACTTGTCGCTGGTCTGCAGAAGCTTTTTCCCTCTCTTCGAGCCGGTATATCTGCCGGTTCTGCATATGCCGGATTCGTCGGGTCTGGAAGCAGATGTGACTACACAGTACTTGGAAGCAGGGTAAATCTGGCTTCACGGCTGTGCCACAAGGCAGAAGAGGGAGAAATTCTTGTAGATACCCGGTACAAAGAGCGGGTAAAGCAATTCTTTTCAGTTGAGCAGGAGAGTACATTGTATCTCAAGGGATTCAAAGACCCTCAGATAGCCTGCAGAATCACCACATCACTGAAAGAAACCGATAGTGATTTCCAGTCAGGCAGATTTGTAGGCAGAGAAAAAGAAATAATGCAGATAAGGGATGTATTCAATTCCAGTACTCGTGATAACAAGCTTTCATTTGTGAATATTTTTGGCGAACCTGGAATTGGTAAGAGCAGGCTTCTACGGGAATTCCCGGGGAGCAGAGAATCGGATGTATTTAAACTGATTCTTTCCGGTGACGAGTTCACGGCGGTAAGTGACCTTCATGCATGGAAGAATGCTCTTAAGTATATGCCGGAGAGCATGATAAAAGAGTTGTTGGAGAACATGGAGCCTGGAGAATTAACCAGTGAGCTTCTGTGGGCCAGAGACTGTCTAATCCGTTTATTCAATGACCTTCAGGCCACAGTTTCTGATGAAAATATTTCTTACAGCATCTCTGTTCTACTGGATTCCGTGGCCAGAACCCGCAGGTTCATTATTGGAGTAGAGAACCCGAGTAGGATGGATACTAAAAGCCTGCAGATTCTTGAGTCATTTCTTGATCGTCAGAAATCCGCTGCAGGTGTTGTGATATCCACAGCAAGACCAGGAGATCAACTTCCAGGATTTCTTCTCGGGGGAAGCTCGATTCATCTGGGACCTTTCAGTATTCAGGAGACTATTGAAAAGCTGTCAGTTGATACTGGTTTTACAGTCCAGGATTCCGTAGCGGAAACCCTCCACATAAAATCTGCCGGTAATCCATTGTACCTTGAAGAACTCAGCTCTATCGTACAGCAGGATCAACTGAAGGGCACATGGAGCACATGGCAGAGCATGGAACAGCTTCTACCAGCTTCATTGGGATCCCTGCTTGAAAGTCGAATTGATCGTATGTCAGGAGAAATGCGAGAAGCTGTCAGTGCGGCCTCGGTACTGGGTCAGGAATTTGACCCTGAGATCCTCAGGCACATGATGCCTGTTCGTTCAGCTTCAATCACTAAGGGGCTTTCCCTTGGAATATGGAAGATCTCCCGTCAGGGGAAACTGGTATTTCGTCATGACCTTTTAAGGCAGACCTCTTACCGGATGCTGCTTGTCAGTACAAGAAGAAGCATACATCAGCTGGCTGCAGATGTAATCATCAAGTTGCACCCTGAACCTGAAGGGGAACACCTGGTAGCTCTTGCCATGCATGCCGCAAAAGCTGATAGCAGTGAAACAGCATTGAAGTACCTTGAAACTGCCGGTGATCATTGCAGACAGGCTCATCGGAATCAGCAGGCAATTGATT
>JAOZRM010000131.1 GCA_029940175.1 Candidatus Sabulitectum sp.
ATCCATCTTTGTCAAAACTGGCTCTGTCACCGGAAACATACCAGAGAGATTCATCTACCCGAAGTTCCGCAGGCATTGCATCGTCGGCTGCACCTACAAATTTACTTCTGTAAATATCCGGTTTCTTGACGTACTCTCTGAACATGGATGGCCAGCCGGGTCGGAAGGCAATAAGACCCACAGTACCAGGCTCAGTGATGGGCTCATTTGTTTTCAGATCAAGAATTCCAGCAACGATGCCAGGGAAGGGTTTTCCCATAGAGCCCGGTTTAATTTTCAAGCCTGGAAAGTTTGTTATCATCATGGAGCCTGTCTCAGTCTGCCAGAATGTATCAAGGAAGGGAAGTCCGTAAACTTTCTCGCTCCAGATAACTGCTTCTGCATTAAGGGGCTCACCAACAGAGGCCAGGTGCCTGAGGCTGGAGAGATCGTACTTATTAACAAGTTCCTCACCATCACGCATAAGAGATCTTATAGCAGTAGGAGCCGAGTACCAGACTGTAACTTTGTTGTCCTGTATGAACTGATACCATGCAGCTGAAGTGAACCCGGAATCAAGTACGCACTGAGTTACGCCAAGACTCCAGGGGCCTATGATTCCGTAGCTTGTACCTGTTACCCAGCCTGGATCTGCTGTGCACCAGTAAATATCGTCATCTTTTAGATCCAGTACCCAGGAAGTTGTAAGAGCCTGTCCCCACACTGAAGCATGAGCGTGCTGAGCACCTTTAGGCTGACCGGTGGTTCCTGAAGTGTAATGGAGTACAGAGGGTGTTTCCGGACCGGATTCGTAGACATCGAAATCTTCAGTGCGGAAATCCTCCATGCTGAAGTAGATCTCCTCGTCTCGAAGTTTATTGGGGTTACCCTCAACAACAACAATCTTTTCAAGTGCAGGAAGACTGTCCTGTATCTTGCGAACCTTTTTCACATGCTTGCGTGTTGTGAAGATCACCTTGGTATCAGCACTTAAAAGTCTTACCTCAAGTGACTCATCGCCAAAAGCGGAGAAAAGTGGCTGAGCAACAGCACCCATCTTCAGAACTCCCAGGAAAGAAACATAGAGTTCGGGAATCTTGTCCATGAACAGACAGACTTTTTCTCCCGGTTCTACACCAATATCCTGAAGGAACTTGGCAAATCCATTTGAAAGCACTCTCAGGTCATTGAAGGTGTAACTTTTTTTCTTGCCACCGAAACCCTGCCAGAGAAGGGCTTTCTTTTCACCGTCTCCACGGGCGCAAATTCTATCGGAGCACATTGCACCTATGTTCAGTATTTCGTCTTCTTTCCACCCTAGAACCTCTTTGGCTATATCCCAGTTGAAGTTCTCTCTTCTCTTCTCATACGATCCGATATTGCTCAAAATCGCTCCTCTCAATTTACTGGAGTTCCCAAAAGAATTTCTCCTACGCACTTATTGTTGATATCATGCAAACTGTATATCAGGTACAAATAATCGAAATCCCCATCAATGTCTATACTGATTTGCCTTCTGCAATAACTATAGAAATTGCATTCACATTAGTATGTGAAATTGACACAAAAAATTTGTCTATTTTTCTTCTGTTTTTAACAGAAAGTGCTTTACCATGAAGATTTATGGAGATGCTGCCTGATTCAGAACATTTCACTATTTCCACATCTTTGAAACGAAGTCCCGACGACAACCCAGCTCCAAGAGCTTTGAAAGCAGCTTCCTTTGCCGCAAATCTTGCTGCGAAGTTTTCCCAGTGTCTTACCTGAGAATAGCAATACTCAATTTCAGCAGGCAGAAAAAGCTCCTCCACAAGCCGATCATCAAGTCTTTTTCGGAAGGCAACAACATCAACTGTATCAATCCCTATTCCAGCAACCAATTTATTTTACCTGCTCTTCACGGAAATTGTACCTTGTATCCCCTTTGGTCTAGCACAAGATACTGAGCTGTACCGCCGTAACACTCCGACATTCCTGCATCTATCATAATAACTCTGCCACTGAATCGTGTTTCTATACCCTCAATACTTACTGTATGACCTATCACTATGATATCAGCAGAGTTAGTCTCAAGCACTTCTTCAAGAACCCGGCGGATTGCACTGCCCCGGTCGACAGCCATCCCCCTGAACCACACAGGTCCCGTGCTGGAAAAAATACCCGAAGGCTCTGCCCAGTCACGTGCTATCTCACTTCTGACCAGTTCATTAATTGAGTCAACAGGAACTGAAGCATAGTCTTCAGAGATCCCCGCATGAACAAACAGAGCGTTGTTTATCCGGATCGCAGCGTTGTGCCCTGCAAGCCAGTTGCCATACTCACCATCCGGGCGCAAAGCGCGAACCATTTCCTTTAAACCACCGTATGAGAGTATTTCTCCCTCATGGACATATCTCAGATCTGTTTTCATTAGCATGATCTCATGGTTACCCAGAAGGAAATGAACATATCCGCCCTGCAGTGGAGCCTGTTGTTCAAGCACCATGATCAAATCCATTATTGCCCTTGAATCAGGGCCTCTGTCCAGAACATCTCCAACCTGAACCAGGTGAGTCTTACCACCGATCCAGTTCAGGTCCTGGTCCACAAGGTCAGCTCCCTGAAGAATCAACACGAACTGATCGAAGTCACCATGTACATCACCTATGGCAACTACCTCACCCACACCGTTCCAGACGCACTGTTCCGCATAGGATGAGAGATAGCAGAGAATAACTGCAAAAAGTGTAAAAGACTTCATAAATCTCTTTCCATAACAAATAGATCATATCACAAAAGATAAACCCAATTATGTATCTCATCTAACGTTATTTTACATCTTGACAAGAAGACATCCCTAACATATCTTCGTCAAGAGATGCATTTGGCGTTGTGTAAATATACACTTATCAAATGGGGTACATCTCGTGTAATGTTTTTGTTTTTTCACACATGAAAGGGGTTTGTCATGAAGGTTTTGGTTGTGGCTCTTTTTTCGATCGCACTGCTTGCCAGCGCAGCAGACTTCGAGTACAATTCCGGTGGTGCCATGGGCACTGTTCCAACCACTGGAGGCTCTTCATCAGGTTGGGGAGAATGGTTTGTCGTTTCCATTCTTAATGACTCGGGTCAGGATATTTTACTTATGGAGCTTGGGTTTCCCTGTTGCGGACCACCAACCGGTGCTGATGGGTGGCTAGTATGGACTGATGTTGGCGGCTTGAACCCTCCGGCAGGTGAAGCAAGTACCGCAGACTACTCAGGTACTTTTACACCACTGGATCCAGCACCAGACACTTTCCCTCCTATAACCTACACCTACATTGATGTCAGCGCTGAGGGTATTGTTATTGCCAATGGAGCATACTTCTGCATCGGTTATGATGTTACCGGTAACGGTGGACAGGTCGATTTTAACGGCGTAGACACCTGGTCCTGGTACGGCGGCGTATGGGACAGTGATCAGGGCTGGGGTCGTACCGATATTCTCGAGGTTTCAGCAAATTATGACACAGCTCTTGAGCGCAATACCTGGGGATCGATTAAAGCTACATTCTAAATTCATCTCCACGGAGAAGCCCCGCTTTTGCGGGGCTTTTTCTATGGGATAATGAATTGAATACATCCGTCTCAGATAAAATTAAAGAAGCTCGGTCTGCCTAGTAAAAGTAGCTCCTCTATCCTATGAATAAGAGCAGCAGTAATCAGTAACAACCTTCACGTTCACCGTGAAAGAAGTATTAGCCGGCACTTCAAATGTTTCGCCGCCCTTTATGGGAATTGATGAATCTGCCCCTGGAAGCGTTACGTCCAGCTCTCCTGCAAGTATCTCCATGATCTCATGGGAATCTGTTCCGAATTTGTACTCTCCTGGAAGCATCACTCCAAGTGTTTTCTTTGATCCGTCAGCAAAAACAACTGTCCTGCTAGAGACTTTGCCGTCAAAGTAAAAGTTGGCTTCCCTGATCACAGATACATTATCAAACTGACTCATAATTACGCCTTTCATTAAACTGGTGAAATCTGTCACTGGAAATATATAGAGAAATTTTCATTCTGCTACTTTTCCTAGAGTGTTCTATTTGTTTCCATGAATCTCTTATTCACAAGGTCTCTTGCTGATGCTACACTGGCAATAAGAGATGGATTATTAAGAGAACAAGCCTCAGCCTCGGTTACTTGAATTTGCTCCATTGCCTCATCAATCCTGTTGTTGGATTCCAGAACAAGGCACAATCGAATCCCTGCATGAACAATTCTGCTGACTGTCTCAGATTCACGGGCAAGACTTAGTGATTCCAGGGCAAGATCAAGCGCTTGCTCAGGTGAGCGTTCACAAACTGTATCTGCCAGTTTGTCAAGATATTTTGATGCCCCGCGAAGGTCACCGATGGAATTGCTGAGAGCCAGAGATTCCCTGTACTTCATCTCTGCTCCATCCAGGTCGCCTTCCGCTCTGAAAAGATCAGCAATCGTGGAATGAAGGGAAGCATTCAGAGATACATCACCGGTCTCAACACTGATCTGACGCGCTTCCTCAAGAAAGACCTTCGCTTCCGAAACATTCCCCTTTCGTCTCCGAATTGTTGCAAGATTGCATAGAAGGGATGATATGGAACGGGGATTTCCAGCTCTTCTCGCTGCTGATAATGCTCGAGACCATTGTTCTTCCGCCAGGTTCAAGTCATTTTGCAAATAGGCATAATTTCCAAGGCTTCCCAGGCACAGCGTATCAAGGCCAGGATCATCCAGGGCAGCTGCAATTTCAGCGGCTGATCTTAAGTATGGTTCTGCCTCAATGGTTCTACCGGACATCAGCAGAAAATTTCCTATTCTTTCTTTCAATTCTGCTCTGGTTCTCTGAACGAAACTGCTGTTTTCAGGCAATTCGGAAGCAGATCCATCAAGCATCTCATACAAATGTGAAAACAACTCAATACCTTCGGTAAACCTTGACCTCACCTGGAGCATTGTTGAAAGAGTTATGGTGTAGGAGGCGATCCTGGCAGGATCCAGCTTTGTGAAAGCATGAAAAACACCCTTTCTGATATTGGGGTACTCCCGTGACATCATGTTAAGGGCAACTGCCTGATCACTTCCGTGCATTGTTTTCGAAGAGTTATCAAGAAAATTCTGGTAGAATTTGCAATGCCTCTCAAGTAATGCTTCCGTGCCCCCTGTTAACCCCTCCTGCTTCTGCTCTGCATATTGCCTGGTAAGCGGGTGAAGAAGATATCCGGCTCTCACTCTTGGCTTTACGATTGAATGGTCAATAAGACACTGCAGTATTCTTAGATCACAGCCGGCAACTTCCAGAGCACCATCCCGATCAAAACCTCCTTCAAAGACAGAAAGACCGGCAAGGGCATCCTGCTCATTTGGTTTGAGAAGGTTCCATGAGTAATCGAATACACCATGAAGACTCTGGTGCCGTTCCGGACGGTCGTCTGCAGTGCTCTCCAGTATATCAAGATTGCTCTCAAGTTCACGCTCCAGTTCAGAGCATGAGATGGTTCTTACCCAGGATGCAGCCAGCTCTATCCCAAGTGGTGAGCCATCCAGAATCCGACAGATTCCAGTAATGGCCCGGTTATCGTCTTCAGCAGGTTCAAATTTCCGGGAGACCTGTCTTGCTGATGACAGAAAAAGGCTGGTTGAATCTGTATGCATCATACCAGTGAGCTCGAAGACAGTCTCTTCTCTTACTCCAAGTCGTCGCCTTGACGTTGCAATTACTTTTAACCCGGAGCATGCCACCAGAATACGGGAGATAAGTGAAGCGTGGGCCGTGATGTGTTCGAAATTATCCAGAATAAGAAGAGCCTCACGCTGAGCAAAAAAATCCATGATGTGTTTCTCCTCTGCAAGACTTTTTGCAAGATCAGGAGAAATACTCTCAACTATGCTGGATACCAGAGATACTCCACTGTCACAATTCTCTACGGGTACGAACCAGACACCATGTTTAAAAGACTCTTTCAATTCTGCTGCTGCCTGCAGGGCAATCCTGGTTTTACCTGACCCTCCATGGCCAAGAATGGTAACCAGACCACACTCGGATGAAGAAAGCATTGAAACAATCTCATCCAGTTCATTTTTGCGGCCAATGAACGGAGTTGGCTGCAGAGGCAGGTCGTTGTGGGTGAATGACAGATCAAGGCCTGGAAAGGAACTATGCTGATCCGGATGAGAAAGAGAGAATATGTGTTCAGCTTCCATGAGGTCCCTAAGAACATGGTAGCCTTCATCCAGAAGAGATGCACCACTGGGAAGCAGCTCAGATTCAGCAGCCGGTGCACTCAATAAAATCTGACCCGGCCATGCTGCAGACATGAGCCGGGAAGCCAGATTGACTGAATTGCCAAAATAGTCACCACCTCTCATGACTGCATCTCCGCTATGAATTCCAGAACGAATTTTCAGTTCTTCCACTTCTGACCAGTTCTCGGAGCCAAGCGCCTTTTCAATTGCAAGTGCGCACTCCAGCGCTCTTCCATTTTCAAAAACTATCATAAAACCGTCTCCGGTGTGCTTCACGACGGACCCGGAGGTAGTTCTCACTGCTTTCCTGACAATAAGGTCGTGCTTAGCCAGAGCCTGTGGCATAGAGTTAGGATAAAGCTGCCACATTCTTGTGGAATTTCGAATATCTGTAAAGACAAATGTCGGCACTCTCTTCCCCTCTCTGTCTGATGTCTTCATTCGGGGGCAGATAAATTCAACTGGTTCAATTTTCCGGTACCAATGACGAAGTCGAATTTACAATATCCGCTATCCAGTGGCCTGTCAAGCAAAGAGACCGGAACATGAACTTTAATGATCCGGAGTTCTTCGTAGCCAATCCGCTCCGGCATATCAACTGCCGGAGCGAGAGGTTTGCTTACTTGCTGTTCAGGTAGCTGTGGATTCCACGGGCTGCAACATAGCCGTTTGCTATTCCATGAATTACATCAGGGCCTTCGATAATGTCTCCTCCAACAAAGAGCCATTTCAGATCTGACTGGAACTTGTCATTTACTTCAATTCTACCACCCCGCCCAAACTTCAACTGAGATTTGACATCTTCAGAGAGGTAGGACAGATCCATGCCCTGACCGATGGATTCAACAATCATGTCCGCCTTGAAGAACTTCTTCTGTTCTTCATCAAACTTTGGACTGAATCTTCCATTCTCATCAAACACCGAAAGGCATCTGACAACATGCAGACCCACTATTTTTCCATCTTTGGTCTCTATTTTCCTGGGTCCCCATGCAGGGTCAATGATGGCATTCTCCTCGCGAGCCTCAACTATTTCCTCAAGGTCCGCAGGCATTACCTCTTCAGCTTCCAGACAGGTGGCTAAAACCTGTACTTTGCCGTACTTCTGATTCTGTAGTCTGGCAAGAGTTCTTGTGATGTCCATTGCCACGTTACCGCCACCGATCACCACGATGTTCTCTGCAACATCAATTTCGTTACCCAGAGTTACTTCTCGAAGAAGGTCTGTGGCGAAATAAACTCTCTGATGTTCTGCGCCCGGCACGCGGGTGCTTCTTCCCAGATGAAGCCCGGTTCCTGCAAAAACAGCATCATAGCTGTTGTGCAGTTCTTCCAGTGAGATGTCTGTTCCTATTCTAGTGTTGTACTGTATCTCTACACCCAGTGTTTTCAGGTACTCAACATCCTTGTCGATCTGATCGTATGGAAGTCTGTACTCTGGGATACCGTATCTTGCCATACCACCTGACTCCGGCAGGGCCTCATATATCTTCGTTTTGTAACCCATGATGGCAAGGTAGTAAGCAGCAGAAATTCCTGCAGGGCCAGCTCCGATCACGGCAACTTTCCTGTTCAGCTCTTCATCTTCAAGATGAGCTGTTCCCAGAATCTCCTGGTATTTTTCTGCTGGAATCTGGTCTGCGATGTATCTCTTCAACCATCTTATGGCCAGAGGGTCTCCGTTGTTGTGCAAAGCACAGGCGGTTTCGCACTTGTGGGTACAAATACGCCCGCAGATCTCCGGCATGGGGTTTGTTTCATAGAGGATCCGGAATGCATTTTCAATGTCGTCATCTCTGATGGCGGCAATGTAGGCGGGAATGTCCATATGAGCCGGGCAGGTTGCTATGCAGAGACCGCATTCAATGCATCTTTGCGCTTCCTTCATGGCCTGCTCTTTGTTGTAACCTTTTACGATCTCAATAAATGACTTGTCACGGTCCTCGGGTTTGATCTCCAGCATCTCTACTCTGTGATAGTCCAGGATCTGAATGTCAGGCGAACGGCTGTAGCCAACTTCAGAGTCCTGCCATTTCGTCTTATCTGCTCCTGGTACAAACCTGTAGTCTTCGGGATTGTCAGCGATCCATGTGAAGTCGTTAGACATGGTGAGCGACCCGGTGGGACATACATCCACACAGAGAGCACACCAGCAGCACCGGCCGTAGTCTATCATGGGGCGCAGTCCGCTGTCACCATCCACTGTTTCCTGCCCTTCAACCGGAACGATATCAATAGCATCATTCTGACAGATCTCTTCACAGGTTCCACAACCGATACACTTGCTGAAATCGTTCTTGTGAAACCCCCTGTAGTTATCAGCACCGGGTCTGTCATTTATGGGATCTTTTATGGTCCATGGCTTTTGAGCTGCTCGCTCCCAGACCCTTAAAGGTGACAGTACATCTTTCAATTTCATTTTCTCACCTCTCAATTTCCGGTGGGCATGTATGGAGTGAAACCATAAGAGCAGCAAGATCAGAAAGGCTGATGTTAACTGCCAGTTCTTCAAGAACAGAAATAGCATGGGTGTAGCTGGCTCCCCTTGCAAAAATCCTTCTCGGTTTTCCTGTGCCATCGGAAACCATGTAGAATCCGTGTTCACCACGGGTCGATTCTGCCTTTACATAGGTCTGGCCCGGGGGGATCTTCCAGTTGACCAGGTTGGGCATCTCCGCCTGTATTGCTCCTTCTTCCGGAATCCTGTCAAGAATTGCGGATACCAGATCAAGGCTTTGATGAAGATCCTTGTATCTAAGCTCTGCACGGGCGTATGCATCACCCACAGTAGAAGTTATCATCTTAACATCAAGTTCGCTGTATTTTA
>JAOZRM010000302.1 GCA_029940175.1 Candidatus Sabulitectum sp.
AATCAAGCGTTGCCGTCATTAAGGAGTATGCCATGACTGCATTACAGAAGAGAATGATTGAAGATATCCAGCTTGCTGGATTGTGTGCCCGAACTCAGGAATCATATGTCAGAGCTGTGAAAAAGCTGGCTGAGTTCTGCAGGAAGTCACCTGACAAAATTACTGAAGAAGAAGTACGGGATTACTTTCTTTATGTGAAGAATGAAAAGAAATGGGCCAGGGCAACCTGTACTATCGCCATCTGCGGCATCAAGTTCTTCTGGGAACACACTCTGAAAAGAGATTGGTTGACCATCGGTCTGGTACGCCCTGCCAGGGAGAAAAGGCTACCGGTGATTCTGTCTCGCGGTGAGGTTGTTACCATTATGCAGAACGTGAGGTTCTTCCGTTACAGGGTATGTCTCGAAACGATCTATTCTCTGGGATTGCGTGTTGGTGAAGGCACCAGATTGAAGATTTGCGACATGGACAGTGCCCGGATGGTCGTTCATGTGCGCAATGGCAAGGGCGGTAAAGATCGTTATGTGCCTTTGCCGAAACGAACTCTTCAGTTACTGCGTGAATTCTGGCCAATGCACAGGAACAATGAATGGTTGTTCCCCAGGGTTGGCAGAGGGAGTCATGGAAAATACAATACTGACAAACCGATCAATGCACCGATGTCTGTTGCAGTAATACAGATGGCCTTTAAGGATGCCCTTACTGCAAGTGGTATTCGCAAAAAGGCATGTGTACATTCTCTTCGTCATTCATATGCAACTAACCTTCTTGAGTCAGGTGTTAATCTGCGACAGATCCAGATGAATCTTGGGCACAACAGCCCGGCAACCACAGCTATCTACACACACCTGACTGGTATTGCACAGGAGAAAGCCAGAGTAAATCTGGATGAGATCATGAATGAACTGCCCTGATTTGAAGAATCATGATCGAGATGGCGGAGATATTCCGCCAGTACAAAGAGGAGTATCTGAGTAAATACGGTGACAGGATTCTACCGAGCCACAGAAGGGCAATTGATGACATCATTGCCTGCCGTACACCCGCACTCGGTGGAAGTCTCTATACCTGCTCCTGTGGAAAAACTGAACGGTACAGTTACCATTCCTGTGGTAACCGGCACTGTCCTAAATGCGGGAATGATAATACCACCCTCTGGGTGGCAAAGCAGGTTACACACATTCCCGCAGTCCCATGCTTTCTGGTTGGTTTTGCCCCGCCTCATGAACTGAATAAAGTCATCTGGAGTAATCAAAAAGCATGCTACAGTCTTTTGTTCAAGGCTTCCTCTGAATCAATCAAGAAACTTGCTGCTGATCCTCGTCTACTCGGGGCACAGCCTGGTATGCTGGGAGTTCTTCACACATGGGGGCGGAACATGTCGAACCACCCCCATATTCACTATGTGGTTCCAGGTGGAGGAATTGATGCAAAAGGTAAATGGATTTACACACCGTATAAACAGAAGTTCTTCCTGCCAGCCAAGGCAATCTCACCAATTTTTCGAGCAAAATTCAGAGACGGCATGAAGGCTCTGGGGCTATATGATGCTGTCCCAAAAGCGGTTTGGAGAAAAAGTTGGGCTGTAGAGTGCAAGCGTGTGGGAAAGGGACCTGAAGTAGTTAAATATCTGTCACGCTATATCTACCGGGTGGCAATTACAAACAACCGTATTCTCTCTCTTAATGATGGTGAAGTAACATTCAAGTATAAACCTGTGAATACCAATACATGGAAGACAATGAAGCTGCCAGCTCTCGCATTCATGGCTCGTTTTCTTCAGCATGTATTGCCAAAAGGATTTTGTAAAGTACGCTACTATGGATTCCTTCATCAACGCTGTGGCAGAAAGCTTGATGCAATAAGTGATCAGTTAAAATTACCCACGATACAATTACCGATAGAAATATCTAAATCTTTCTGCTGTCCCGATTGCGGCAAGGAAATGATTATTAGTAGTGTTCTATATCGACTGCGAGGCCTGCCATGTTAAGCAAAAAAGACAAACATTATCAACTCGGTTCACCGTTAAATGCACTAAAAAAGCGGTATGGGAGAGGTCTTGTCATACAAAGGAAGAAAAGTCTAAAAATCAATTATATTCAAATTAAACATACCCATTTAAGTTCAAATTCTCATCCTGGGCACTATTCTTACAACGCTATTGACTACAATCAAGGGAATATGCATACTAATTGGGATAAATAGGAATTACAAGAGCTAAGTTCAACAGAGGATTGTTGCGCACGAAGCGCACGCTACGAATCCTTATTCGTTATGTAAGTAATCTGCATCTGGCTTTCCTAAACTGACTAATCAGAACAAATGCTCTGATGATGCTTCGCAAGGCTTGGTTGATTCCCAAGGCAAATCCAGACCATGCT
>JAOZRM010000132.1:0-5360 GCA_029940175.1 Candidatus Sabulitectum sp.
CTACTATTCACAGCATTCTTAAAGATACTTTTGGATTCAGTGAATTCAAACGGGGTCAGGAACAGGTGATTACCAACCTTGTTGCAGGCAATTCCAGCATTGCAATATTTCCCACCGGTGCAGGCAAATCTTTGTGTTACCAACTGCCTTCTCTTCTGGAGCCTGGAATGACTCTGGTAGTCTCTCCCCTTTTGTCTTTGATGAAAGATCAGCTGGATTTTCTGAAATCGAAAAATATTGCCGCAGCAAAACTTGATTCAGGTATGAGTTCTGATGATTACAAGAACACTCTTGAAGCTGCCAGGAATGGGAACCTGAAAATTTTGCTGATTGCCGTTGAGCGATTTAAAAACGAGAGGTTCAGAACTCAACTGAAACAGATGAATGTATCTCTTCTGGTTGTAGATGAGGCTCATTGTATTTCGGAGTGGGGGCACAACTTCAGGCCGGATTATCTGAAAATTCCCAAATTCGCCAGGGAATTCGACATTTCAAAAGTATTGCTGTTAACAGCCACTGCAACTGCAAATGTGGTAACTGATATGTGCAGCAAATTTGACATTCCCGGGAAAAGTGTTTTTCAAACAGGCTTCTATCGGGAAAACCTGTTTCTTCGGGTTCATCCTGTGGTTCAGGAAGATAAAGATGCACACCTCCTGGAAGTTCTGGCGGGTAAGCCGCATGGATCGGCAATAGTCTATGTGACACAGCAGAAAACCGCAGAGTATGTTGCCGAGATGCTGAACCGGAATGGTGTAACTGCTGAACCATACCATGCCGGAATGGAAAAAGATCAGAGGGATTCAATTCAAAATCTCTTCATGTCCGGTAAAACAAACACAGTTGTAGCCACTATCGCTTTTGGAATGGGAATCGATAAAAGAAACATTCGCAAAGTAATTCATTACGACCTGCCAAAGTCAATCGAAAGCTACAGCCAGGAGATCGGCCGGGCAGGCAGAGACGGAGAGCCTTCTCTATGCTGTCTTCTTGGCAACAAAGACGGCGTTCCTGTACTGGAAAACTTCACCTACGGGGACACTCCCGAATACAGTAACATTCGACAAATTCTGGAATTAATAGCATCCACTGAAGAGAACACCTTTGAGGTTCATCCATACAGATTGAGTAAGATCTCAGACATTCGATTACTTACCTTAAAAACTCTGCTTGTGTATCTGGAGCTTGCAAAGGTCATCAACCCGCTGTACACCTTCTTTGAATCTTACACCTTGAAATTCAAAACTTCTGCTGAGGATATCCTTTCAAATTTCGCTGATGAAAGAAAAGAATTTGTAAAGACCATTCTAAACAACTGCAAAACCGCCAGAATATGGACTACCGTGGATATTGACCGGATCGTTAATGAATCCGGATCAAATCGCCAGCGAGTACTAACTGCGCTTGAGTACTTCGATGAACAGGAATGGATCAGCCTTCACCCGAAAACCTCTGTGGATGTGTTTGAGATTCTTTACAAAGAATTCGATATCGATTCAACGGCCAGGGAACTGGCCGCTCTGTTCTTGCAAAAGGAAGAGAAGGATATTTCCCGTATTCACTCAATGATAGAGTTCTTCGAGAAGGATCAGTGCCTGGCCAGGAATCTGTCTGCCTACTTCGGAGAGAGTCTAACCCGGAACTGCAACCGCTGCTCCGTCTGTTTGAATAAAGCACCGGCTCACCTGCCGTTAACAAAACTTCCACCTCTTGAACAATATGATTATGAAATTCTTGTTCAGCCACTGCTCGACAAAGCGGATACTGCACTATCAGTTAATCAGATAACACGCTATTTCTGCGGAATACCAACGCCCAGGCTGATTCAGTACAAAGCCCGACAAATGACCGGTTTCAGCCAGCTTGCGGCATACAACTACAAAACTGTAAAAGAATGGGTTCAATCACATAAGAGCAGCTAAGAATCTGGTTCGATGCATATATGGCATCGCTGTTGTGCACTGCTGCATTGCACTTGCAAAAACTAACACTATTTGTTAGTTTCTGCAAGTGAATTGCATTCTGATCTTAAGGATGAAAACACATGAAAAAAGTTGCAGCAATGTCGCACTGGCTGGATCTGCTTCAGGTTGAGGGACGATACACTTTCACTGTTGCTCAGGCCGAATCCAACACCGGTCGTTCCCCGATTGCAGTGCAAGCCGCCTTGAGAAGGCTTAAGAAACAGGGAAGAATCGTCTCACCAAGGAGGGGATTCTTTGTAGTGGTTCCACCGGAGTACAGAACTGTCGGGTCACCTCCGGCGAGCTGGTTTATACATGATCTGATGCTCTTTCTGAAGCAGCCATATTATGTCAGCTTCCTGAGTGCTGCTGCTATTCACGGTGCTGCTCACCAGCAACCCATGTTTTTCCAGGTGATTACCAATAAAGCAACCAGGGAGATGCATCTGGGCAGAGTAGCAATTCAATTCTCAATGAAGACTAATCTGAAAAAGTTCCCAGTGGTACTCAAGCAGACTGAGACAGGAACAATGCGTGTAGCTACTCCGGAAACAACAGCATTCGATCTGGTGCGTTATCCATCAAATGCAGGACATCTGAGCAATACGGTGACCGTTCTTAGCGAATTGGCAGACAGCATCAATATGAATTCTCTGGCAGAAGTTGCTCGACTTGTCCGCGTCCCTGATGTGCAACGCCTTGGCTATCTGCTGGAAACCGCGTTACATGGCAATACAGCATCATTGCTCCTTCAATGTCTTCCCAAAAAAATAAGATGTATTCCGTTGCTTCCAGGCAAGGTTACAGATGCTCTTCCCGATCCAAGGTGGCGAGTAATACCTAATGTGACACTTGAGGTAGACCTGTGATTCCCCGTGCAAATATTACAGCATGGCGATTGTGCGCACCATGGCCTTCCAACGATCAGGTTGAGCAGGATCTTGTACTATCCCGGGCACTGGTTTCTCTATATTCAAGCCAGATTGTCGCTGAAGAAGCAGTTTTTCGTGGCGGTACAGCTCTTCACAAGATGCTTTTCACTCAACCTGGCCGTTACTCCGAGGACATTGACCTTGTCCAGAGGAATCCAGGTCCAATCGGAACGCTTATTACTGCAATTCGAAGGACTCTCGATCCATGGCTGGGCAACCCTACATGGAAGCAGGGAAAAGGGCGCTTCACTCTTTATTACGCCTTTGAAACCTCTTTTGCCCCTGTATCCACCAGGCGGGTAAAGATAGAAATTAACACCAGGGAGCACTTCACAGTACTGGGTGTTGAAAAACATCCCTACACTGTTGTAAATCCATGGTTCACAGGAACCTCAAATGTCGCGATCTACTGTTTCGACGAGCTTTTAGGTACAAAGTTGCGCGCCCTGTACCAACGCAGAAAAGGCCGTGATCTTTATGATCTCTGGCTGGCGCTAAGCAGGAAAGAAATTAGGTCAGACAGGATTATCGAGTGCTTTCAGAATTACATGTCCAGAGACGACCTTAAAGTATCTCGGGCACAGTTCGAAGAAAACCTGTCATCCAAACTGCTGAACAACGCATTCTTGAACGATATTAGACTGCTTATCCCAGCAGATGTCGAATACGATACGGCAATTGCCGCAAAGATTATTCAAGATAAGCTGATAGCAAAACTACCAGGTAAGCCCTGGAAGGGAATGGCTTCCGAACAGTCATAAATACATGATTTAATGTAACCCGCAAGATGGATCAAGCTGCCAATCTCGGTCAGCCTCAACTGTATCTTCCGCTGTGATAAGGTTTTCCACAGAGCCGATCTCAACAAAGGAAACGCCCTTGCTTCTTCCGAAGTTACCCCCTACAACAACAACCATGTCCTTCAGTTGCAGAATATTCTCCTCCTGTAACAAGCCAAGAGCCTTGCCTACAAATTCATGGGTTACATGCTCCGGCTCCATGAACCGTGCCGACACACCGTAGGAAAGAGCAAGATGCCTGACGGTCTCCCGGCTGTAGCACTGAGCAAGAATCGGGCACTTACCTCTGTAGGCGGAAAGGCTTCTGATAGTTCTGCCTGAAGTGGTATCTGCAATTACCGCTTTAGCGTTAAGCTCTACTGCACCTTCCACTGCGGATTTTATCAGGAATGCGGATATATCATTGTTTATAACAACAATGGGAATGTCATTAATGTCTTCTTTGTTTTTCTCTACCTCGCCTGCGATAGCTGCCATGGTTTTCACTGCTTCCACCGGATAGGCTCCCACAGCTGTTTCCCCGCTGAGCATAATTGCATCTGCCTGATCGTATATGGCACCTGCAACATCATTAACTTCTGCACGGGTGGCCCTGGGATTCTCTATCATGCTGTGCAGCATCTGGGTGGCGATAATAACCGGCTTCCTGCGCTCAATACACTTTTTTACAAGCATCTTCTGTATACCAGGCACCTTCTCAAACGGTATCTCGATTGCAAGGTCTCCCCTGGCTACCATTACACCGTAAGCAACATCAAGTATCTCATCAATGTTCTTCACACCGTTGTGATTCTCGATCTTGGCAATTATTTTGATACTGCTCTCATGCTTATCAAGCACTTCCTGCACAGCTTCTACATCATCTCGCGAGCGAACAAATGAGTGAGCGATAAAATCGAAATCATTCTGAACTGCAAAATCAATGTACTTGAGATCCCGGGAGCTTAACGACGGTAAACCGATGTGCACATTTGGAATATTCACACCCTTGCGGCTCTTGATCAGGCCACCGTGAATCACCCTGCACAACAGGCAATCCCCATCCACTTCAACAGCCAGCAATTCTATCTCGCCGTCATCTATCAACACTGTACTGCCCAAAGGCACATCACAGGCAAACCCGGAATGGGTTACTGGAATACACGCCGATGGAAAGGAAGCAGCTCCCGAATTACCACCCATACCAACCATCTGCCCCGGTTCTACAACAAAAGGCTCTGTAAAAGTGCCGGTTCTTATCTCCGGCCCTTTGGTATCCATCATCAGAGCGATTCTGGAAGACACTGACCGTACAGCTTTTACTATTTTCAAAGCGCCATCAAAACCCTGATGGGCAGAGTTGATCCGAACAACATTCATGCCATTCTCAAACAACTCGCGAATGAACTCTTCCGAACAATTCAAGTCTGAAATGCTTGCTACTATCTTGGTTTTTTTCATTAATCTTCTCCCCATGCGAAATTACCGGGATGTTCTTCCACCATGCTACAACTATAACTGTAAGGGATGTATCCCAACACAAAAGGCTTGATCTTCAAGAGCGCTTAAAAGGCAAGGCTTCAATAAGGTAATATATATTTGACATCATGTAAGAAATATATTACATTTGATTTGAAAGGTATTACTCGAAAACGGAGGTCTACCATGTTGAACAGACACGAAAA
>JAOZRM010000132.1:5460-8896 GCA_029940175.1 Candidatus Sabulitectum sp.
CTGCTAAACTGCAAAACAGTATACGGCGCCTGCGCTTTGAGCACGGTGAGATGACCCAGCAGCAACTGGCTGATCTGGCCCGTGTAACCAGGCAGACAATTGCAGCCCTTGAAGCATCCAGATACAACCCCTCTCTGCTTCTTGCCATGAGAATAGCAAAAGCATTTGGAGTGCCGGTGGAAGATGTGTTTCAGTATGAGGAAGAACCAAAGAAATTCTCTTTCCGCAGGTAGAGCTCAGAGCATTGCTTACAAACAGCCGCTATTCAACTTGTAGGAATTGAATTTGAGACCCCTCACAAGCATTCTTTCAACACCGAACAGTAACTCCCCAGCTGGAATCTCCCGGTTTGAATAACATCTTTACTGAACGGGAGTTGCGCAGAATTCTTATGTGAGTATAATCAAGTGATTCAGTTGAAAAGCAATGAATGGAGCTGTAGTGAATTCTGCTTCAAAGCATTCAGAAAGAGTACCCGATTCATACGCAGAACAACAGCACATCCTCCTTCACAATATCCAGACCCAGGTCTGGTTCCTCTCCGATGATCATACCTACGGCATGGTTAACAAGGCTCATGCTGAATTCAATGGAAAAAGTATTGAAGACATTGCTTTCAGTGAGATCCCCGAGGAAATTCTTCTACAGTGGCACAAAGTCTTCAAAGACGCTTTCTCTTCAGATGAACCTGTACACACTGAAGAACTGATTCTAAATTCTTCAGGTGAGCACCGATTACTTTCTATTACAAAATCTCCCAGTCTGCGGAAAGACGGGTCTGTACAATATGTGGTCTGCTCAGCTGAAGACATTACAGAACAGCACAGAATACAGGAAGACCTCCGACAAAGTGAACAAAATTTCAGAGCCACTCTGGAAAACCTCTATCTGGGTGTGGTAGTTCATGCAAGTGACTCAAGCATTCTACTGTGCAATCCTGCAGCAAGGAAAATTCTAGGGCTTACAATAGAGCAGATGAAAGGTAAGCAGGCAATCGATCCGGTATGGAAATTTGTCTACGAGGATCTGTCTGCTATTCCTGTTGATGACTATCCGGTAAACAGAGTTATCTTGTCAAAAGAGCCGTTGACTGATTACCTGCTGGGTATTCACAGGCCGGACAGAAATTACATTACCTGGGTAATTGTTAATGCGCTTCCTGTCTTCACCAAAACCGGAGAGCTCGATAAGGTGATTGTTAATTTCACTGATATCACAGAACGAAAACATGGTGAAGAAGCTCTGAGAGTAGCAGAGGAGAAATTCCGAACCATGTATGAGAACGCCCCGCTTTCCTATCAATCACTTGATAGCGAGGGTTGTTTTCTTGATGTAAACCCCACCTGGCTGAAAACACTGGGATATCAGCGGGAAGAAGTTATTGGAAAGAATTTCGGAGACTTTCTTCCTCCAGAGTTGAGAGAGCATTTCAAGATCAATTTCACTTTATTCATGGAAAAGGGATTTGTGCACGATGTTCATTTCAGGATGAAGCGCAAAGACGGTCGCTATGTGGATGTAAGCTTTGAAGGCAGTATCGGTTACAATGATGATGGAAGCTTCAAGCAGACTTACTGTGTATTTCAGGACATTACGAAGAAAGTGCTTGCAGAGAAGGCTTTGCAGAAAAGCGAGAATCAACTCCGAAACATTTTCGAGAACAGCACAAACTTGTATTACTCTCACACAACTGATCACATTCTTACATACATGAGCCCACAGGTAGAAGAAATGCTCGGCTATACTCTGGAAGAGGCAAAAGTAAAATGGATGGAACTTGCTTCAGACAATCCCATCAATGAGATAGGCTTCGAGAACACAGTAAGGGGAATTGAAACAGGGGAACGACAACAACCATACGAGCTGGAACTGGTGAGAAAAGACGGGAAAAAGATATGGGTGGAAGTCAGAGAATTTCCTGAAGTTGTAAACGGAGAAACCATTGCAATGCTGGGGTCATTGACTGAAATCACCGAGCGCAGGCGAGCAGAGGAAGAACTTAAAAGAAGTGAAGAAAGGTTCAGACTTCTATACGAGAATTCTCCCGACATGTATGTATCGGTTTCTGCTGCAGATGGCAGTATTCTTAGATGCAACAAAACCCTGCTGGATAAAACAGGCTATTCACATAATGAAATAATTGGAACCAGCATTTTTGACATGTACCATCCTGACGCATTGGACGGAGCTCATGAGGCCTTTGAGGAGTTCATCAGTACCGGAAGAGTCACCGACAGGGAACTTGTTCTTAAAAGAGAAGATGGCAGCAAATTGCCAGTAAGTCTTAATGTAAACGCAGTTAGAGATGAAGCAGGCAAAATACTCCACTCCATTTCCTCGTGGAGAGATATTTCCCAACGCAAGCAGGCAGAGGAATCAGTAAGAGAAAGTGAAGAGAAGTTCAGAACTATCTTCGAGAATAAGGGAACAGCTACTGGTCTTTTCAATGAAGATGGGGTTATTCAGGATTGCAATGCAGTGTTCTGTGAATTGAGCGGGTACTCCCGGGAAGAGATCGAAGGCAGAATGAAGTGGTCTGACTTTGTAGTAGCTGAAGATCTGGAAAGATTACAGAAATATCATGCAGAACGAACAAAAAAAGACAGTTCTTCTCCTGCCCAGTACGAATGTCGACTGATCACTAAAAATGATATGTTTCTGGATGTTCTTGTTAATATTGCTGTAATCGATGAGACCAGAATTGTCTCACTTGTGAATATCACTGATCGCAAAAAAGCGAATCAGGAGATCCAGCGTATGCAGAGACTGGAGGATCTTGGAACAATTGCCGGTGGTATTGCTCATGACTTCAACAATCTTCTTACTGGCATCTTCGCCAATCTGGAAATGGCCCAAATGGATCTTCCCCAAAATTCTTCATCCAGCCAGTACCTGCAGGAAGCCCACCATTCCATTCTAAGTGCCAGAAGGCTAACAGGACAGTTACTTACCTTCGCCAAGGGCGGTGCTCCCATTTTCAGTACGGTTGAAACAGCCATACTTGTCAAGGAAACAGTTGAATTCAATCTTCACGGCAGCAATGTAGTACCAGAGATTGAATTGCAGGATAACCTGTGGTCCATTACTGCAGACGAAGGACAGATTGAACAGGTACTGGCAAACCTTACCATAAACTCAAAACAGGCCATGCCCGGCGGGGGAACTCTTTATGTTGAAGGCAGGAACCTTCCCATATCTGAGGCTTACAGTGAAGCTGACCTTACATCAGACTCCGTCATTTTCACTATAAGGGACGAGGGCACTGGAATTCCACCAAAGATCATCGATCAAATATTCGATCCGTATTTCAGTACCAAGGAAACCGGACATGGACTGGGGCTTGCCGTAGTTTACAGCATAATCAACCAGCATAACGGTCACATCAGTGTTACTTCAGAACCCAACACAGGCACAACATTTACCATAATACTGCCCG
>JAOZRM010000303.1 GCA_029940175.1 Candidatus Sabulitectum sp.
GTTATGCTGCCGGTCCAATTGAAGTATTCGTTCCAAAATAAGTTGTTCTGCAAGTTCAAGCTGAATAGGTGCCTGTACTTCACCTTCTGTTATAGCAAGAATACCGCGGGAGTTACTTCAAGCCTTTCATAACTCATAGATCAATTCCTTGGTCTCATCTATACTCTCTATAAAATATGGGTTCGACAAAGTTCTCTCTGTTACGATATCTATTTCTCTATCAAAAAGCTCTCTCAACTTATACTGTAGTGAAAAATAGTTATCGGTGTAGTCTTGTATCGATAGGTTTTCAGACAGAGTTAATAGAAAATCAATATCACTGTCATCTCTGAAATTACCAGAAACTGCTGAGCCAAACACATAGAGCTTTCTTACTCCAAATGCCAGACACAGTTTCTTAAGGTCAAGCATGTTTCTTTCAAGAATCTTCTGCATTGCTCTTCTCTTTTAACATTAACTGCAACTGAGTCGTTCCAGGAATTTCCTTTGATTCTGCTTTCCTCAACCACACATGAATATATCCCAGGTCTCTGTCTCGTACTAGAATACAAGAGGAGTGTCTACAAGCGAAGATCCCCCCTTGAGTATCCGTACCGCTATTTGTCTCAACAGAGATATTGGTATCAGTTCTCTTTCAGCAGGTCATCAAAAGCAATCTCGAAGCGGAGTTTGTGCTTTGCCTCTTCCTGGGCAAGTGATGCGAACAGGTTCTTTGCGTCCTCTGTTTCAACCATCTCGCTGAGTTTTGTGTACAGCTTGTAAGCAGCTTTTTCTTTTTTCATGGCAATAACAAGGGCATCTTCATAGTTTTCAACCTGGTCAGGATTCACATCAACCGTGTAATCGGCAATCTTCAGATCAAGAACCTTCTCGTTGGTTGGCTGAAATTTCTTACCCTCTTTTACAGCAATCAACTTTGCCTTGTGGCCTCTCTCCTCGTTGGCGAAAAGAAGGAAATCTCTTTTCATTGCTTTGTGTACAGCCCTTTCAGCAAGCTCGGTGTAAAACTTAACTGCGCCTTCTTCCTCGCCGATTGCAAAATCAAGTATCTCGTCAGATGACATCCAGCTTTTCATGGTCTCTCCTTATCTGTTCAGATCGAGATTTGTATAAATCTGTTTTCTCTACTTACAGGTCTTTCAATCAGGCTTGAACCATCTGATCAAGCCGCTCTGCAATCCAAACTTTAATCACAGACTGCCTTGGAACACCAATACGCTCAGCTTCCTGGTCAAGAGCTTGAATCATCCAGACGGGGAAATCAACATTCACCCGTTTCTGCTTTTTCCCAGGCCGTTTGGCCTTGGAATAGTCCAGATGTTCGGTGATATCCTTACCACTGTCAAACTTTTTATCAAACTCATCAGCCTTCATAAGCTCTAACCTCCTTTCTTCGTGCATGGCGCAAAGATATGATCCTGATTCTATCAGCTCAAATGGTAAATACAGAAGACCAGCTGGTTTCAGCGATTCGCCCAGTAAGAACAAAACGCTTCTAATCCCCAGTCATGGCAGGAACCTCAAGCCTGTTTGGATCTTCCATAGAAGCTGAGCCTCTTCAAAATCAATGCCATGCTTCCGTTTGTTTGCATGACTTTTCCTTCTGTCATACTCAAATTTCATAATATAGTTACTATACACTGTCGGTATAATTAGTCAACCTCTAATTTCAGTGAGACCGTCTCAAGAGTACGCTGAAAGAATAAGTGAAAGATGGTTGGAAAGTTCCCAGGTTTTTATGGAGAAGCAGTTAAATCTATGAAAAGCCCCTCCTGATCTTAAACAGAAGGGACCCTCAAATACCACTGTAATACCGGTTGCTTAACTACTTCAGAACAACCACCCGCTCTGTTGCTGTGAAGTCTCCTGCGCGCATGGTGCAGAAGTAAACTCCCTGTGCAATGTTGTTGAAAGAGACCGAATGTGTACCGGCGAGCAGTTCCTGTGAATGCTGTGCAATTACTCGACCGGTTACATCATGCAGTACCAGGTTAACAATCCCGGGTTGAGGCGCAGATACCAGAACAGCACAATTACCGAATGAAGGGTTTGCACCAGGGGCAAGATCCCAGTTGATAATCCCGCTGCCGTAGTTGTCGCCAATACTTACATTTGTGCTGTAAGTGAAGGTAACTTCATTAAGTACCGGTGAGATTGCAGGATCAGTTGTCTCCAGTATTACTCTGTACTGAAGAAACTTCGTAGAATCAGCAAGAATACCGGACAAACTGGTGCTTGAAGTAAACACAGTATCAGACCATGCTCCCATATTGGCAGAACTGTTTGAACTTCTGAACTGAAAGCCAAGTGATGTTCCAGCGGGTTCATTGCCACTGGATACAAAATCTTCCCAGCAATTAACTATTTCTGC
>JAOZRM010000133.1 GCA_029940175.1 Candidatus Sabulitectum sp.
GATGGGGGTGAGAGTTTCAGTGAATATTTGTGGTCCTTTGTTGATTCAAAACCACTGATGATTCTCAGATAAACATGCAGGATGCATCACAGAACAGAAATCTGTGATGCATCCTCTATATTTCTTCTGCAATTACCCTAAAAAGTCGTCTTGATTCCAGCCCAGGTGATCTGTTCAATTGCTCCAGGTGTAACCGTGGTTACTACAACATTGTCGAATTCAGAATGGCTGCTGCCAGGTGACGTTGAGTAACGACCTGTTACAAATCCCGTAAACCCGTAGTTGTCATATGTGTAGTCAAACACACTGAGCAGCCAGTCTGCGGGTTCATCCCCAACATCTCCCTGCCAGACCTTGCCGCAGAGCAACCCTCCCTCACACTGAAATCTCATCCAGTAATGTGTATCGTAATCCAGGGGAAAATAGACAGAGCCAATCGCTGTATAAATGGATTGACCATCGTGACGGAAGATAGAAACATCATCTAAGGTATTTCTCAGCCACAAAACGTAACCCGTTTCATCAAAAGTTCCTCGAGCGTAAACTCCTGCGTATTGGGACGGAGAATGTATTACAGTTTCAAGAAGAACCGAATAATCATTCTCAGTCATGTAAACTGAGGAACTGTCACCTCTTACCACACAAGGGTACACATACCCTGTTCCAGTATATGAGACATCATATCTCAAACTGTCATTAACAAAGTAGGAGCCTTCTCCAAACATGGCTATCCATCCATCTGCATTTCCGTCACTGAAATCATCCTGGAAGAGAATGTCCTCCGCGAACAGTATTGCCGGGAGTATTAGAAGAGCAATTGTAAATTTTTTCATCTCCACCCCTCCTTGCCTGGCCAGCAGAGAGGTGAATACCACTGTAACTGTTTGTTCAGGGAAATAATCCATACTCCCTGTCATGGCCAGTACCTGTCAAAGCGAGCATAGTGAATGCATGTTTACGCGTCAAGTAAAGATATCACATAAGACTACCAATCAACTAGGGAATAACATATTCCTATTCGAGGAAGAAACTATGATATTCAAAAGCATCCGTCTCAGAAAAGCATTTCAGTTCGATTCTTCTACGGCTAAGGTTGATCTCTACATCAAGTGCCGGGAACTTGATCATCAGGGCCGCAATTCCTTTGCTCATTATTCGTTCTGCTTGATGATGCATTGTAGAAATTCTTCAGAGTTGACAGTCCAATCAATTTTGTATTGGCAAATATGGCACTTCTTTGCGAAGGCATGGAGTAGAGCCGGTACGCCCATCACAATGACTTCATATGCAAGGTGGAATATTATGTCAGTACTTCCATGGGCAATTGAAGAATAAATCAAATCCCGATTTTCCCACAGTCGAAAGTATAATCTATTCTCTGATTGTACTGTAAATTTCCACCAGCAAGAGCGGATGCAGAAAGCATAAACGCAAATAGATTTATTAATTTACCATTAAGGCAGTAAACGGAACAAACCCATTGACAGTCTGATTTATCAGCATTATGGAGAAAACAGTAAGAAAAGAGGAGAGAAGGAAATGAGACTATTTTTGTTTTTATTTGGTTCAGGGGTCGCACGCTTTAGTCAGTCAGTGCGCTCACTTAGTGTTAGCACATCGACACGTGCGAAACTGAAGCTCATTTCTTTAAAGAATTTCCTGAAAGAATCCTCATCTCTTTGTATATCATGTGAGTCCAACCCGAGACTTGCTGCAAATTTCCGTTCTGTCCGGACAACTCCCCCTAAAAGCGACAAGAATTTGTACTGCCATTACTTCTCTAAATACATACATAATCATCGTTTGCTTCACGACTTTCACCATAGGAGAATGAGTTTTAGTTGCTCGAAGGCAGCAAGCAGGTTCAGTGAATAATATCGAGTGATGCCCGAATGACCATAGAAAATTAATAAGTTTTTGTTTAACGAAATGAGGAAACATGTCAAGGTTTAGTAAATTCACCATCCTGGCAGCTGTGGCAATTGTTTTATCATGTTCTTGCGGATCACCCTCAGAGCCTGATGTAATGTCTCAGGAAGCGCAGGATGCTTATGTTGGATATGGTTTTGTCAGATGTTTTTGGTTCCTCTGGAATCAGAACATAGCTGGAACACCTTCAGGGGCAAGAGACATGACAGTCCCGGGACCCTTGGGAGGAACAGTTCACATTTATGGCACTACAGGAGTTAGTGGAGATATTAACACATGTGACCTGATCTTCGATATGACTGATTGCAGGAGTTCCAATGTGAATTATGACCTTACTTTTACAGGCAGTATTTCCTGTGTAGGTTCATTCTCTCCTACCTATACCTCAATGGGTCATAACTCCGACATGCTGAGCTATTCAGGTACTGTCGATTGCGATAACAGCAATACTGCCGTGGAGGATATTGGCCCAGTTGCAATTACTGAAACACAATCAGGTCTTTCCGGAACGATTTGCGGCAGATCATTTGCTTATTCCTATTAACTGGGAAAAACGAATGTATTCTGAGGAAAACTTTTGGGATCTGACTATGAAATGGAGAAATCCAGTTCAGACCGATTTATTCATTTATCTGATTTCAAGACTGAATTGCCCGGGTAATTGAAGGGAGCTTACATAATGAAGTACATATTTATCATCACAGTTCTTGCATATCTGCTGGTTTTCACGGGCTGCGGTGAAGATCCCTCGGGTCCCGGAAAGGATCCCACTGCATCCGTGCTGGAAGTTGAGTTTACCGGTGAGATGAATTGCAACTCCCGGAACAGAGTCTCTCTGCAAATGACACGGCAAAACAGCGATGTTCTAGAGCAGGAATCTTGCCTTGAACTGCAGGGAACATGCCTGGTAACGGCAAACTGGAGTATCTGTCCAGATACTGATTTCATTTCCTATGTGCTCTACAGATCCACCAGCCCCGACATCTCAGAACACCCCGACGAAGCGCAGATTCTCTGCTTTTACACCGATATAGATCAGCATACCTTCGTTGATGACAGTCTGAACTGGGAAACACATTACTACTATGTGCTGCGAACTGCGAATGAAGCAGGAAATTACGCATGGAGCAACGAAGCCAACCTGACAACTCCTTCCGAGGGCAACCCCCCGACTCCATCAGTCCTGTCAGTGGTATTCCTGGACAAGGCAGGAAATGACCATACACGAAATGAATCCGAATACATGACAGAGAGACTGGCAGCCTTTCAATCGGGCAGAGGAACCTGCCAGACCGCTGCGACATGGACCCGGTGTCCCGATGACTACTTCGGTAGTTATACACTGTACAGGTCATTCTCCCCCCATATCTCAGAGGATACAACCTATGCCGTAAACCTCGGTAACTTTACAACACCAGAAGACACCATCTTTACTGATACGGGAGTGACGTGGGAAACCACATACTACTATGCCCTTTGCACAAGAAATACCGGAAGTGGTGCAGCGTGGAGCAACGAGTACGGTCTCACTACTCCTGATCAATCGGAAATAGATGTAACTGAGCCCAGTTCAAGTACGATTTGGGAAGTGGGCCAATCAAATACCCTGGTGGAATGGGTTGGAGGCGGCGCTCAGGTGAAACTTGAGGTCTGGTATGCTGGCGAATATGTCACTGATTTCAGCGGATGGATGTCCAATACCGGAAGTTATACCAGAAGCGCCCCCATTCCCACAGCCTGGGGAATCGGACAGTATTTTCGTATCAGGGTAGTGGACTCCGGCACCCCTCCGGGAGACGGACTCAGTAAAGAGTTCCAGATCTATGATGATATAGAGGTAACTCAGCCGAATTTAGAGACAATGTGGGCATGGGAGCAGGAGGATGTAACCGTAGAGTGGAACGAGCCCTATTCAGACAGTGTGTACATCAGTGTTTACAAAGGTGGTTCCTGCATAGGCACATTCAGCGACTGGGTACCCAACACGGGAAGCTACACAAGAGACGTCCCCATACCCTCATCCTGGGGCACCGGTGACGATTACACTGTAAAGGTCGAAGGAAGCCTTGGCAGTACTGGTTTTAGCGATGTGTTCAGCATCTGGGCCATGAGCATCATCGAGCCTGATTCATCCACATTGTGGATTCATTACCAGACAGACACTCAGATTCTATGGGTATCTGGTCCCGGCTCAAATGTTCGCATGGAAGTCTGGCAGGGCGACATGAAGGTTGATGACTTTTGTGGCTGGACCCCTGATGATGGAGAGTACACAAGAACGGAAGCCATTCCTGAGATATGGGGAACTGGTAATGACTTTCAGTTAAAGATGATAGATGATCTCGACAATGTGGCATGGAGCAGTGAATTCAATGTCCTGGAACCCTGGCCTGATAGTGTTGTCACAACGGTAGCGGTGGGTGGTAATCCAATTAGTATCTGTACCCTTCCCTCGGGGGAATATCTATATGTAGCAAATGGGGATTATCACTCTGTCTCTGTTATCCGAACTTCCGACAACACGGTTATCGCAACGGTGGCTGTGGGGCAATATCCATACGGCATATGCTCCCTTCCCTCCGGGGAATACGTGTATGTGACGAGCAGACTTAATAGCTCAGTCTATGTTATTCGCACCTCAGACAACACGGTTGTTGCAACGGTGGGTGTGGGTGATAATCCATTTGGTATCTGCTCCCACCCCTCCGGAGAATCCGTGTATGTGACGAATTTCGCGGGTCACACTGTTTCTGTTATCCGCACTTCGGACAACACGGTGGTTTCAACGGTGGAGGTGGGTGGTACTCCAAATAGAATCTGCTCACTTCCCTCCGGGGAATACGTGTATCTGGCAAATAGCAATGTTCCCGTTATCCGTACCTTGGATAACACTGTTGTCGCAACGGTGGATGTGGGTGGTTCATGGGGCATCTGCTCCCTTCCCTCAGGGGAATACGTGTATGTGACAAGTCTAAGTAATAACACTGTCTCTGTTATCCGCACCGCGAATAACACGATTGTTTCAACAGTAGATGTGGGTAACAATCCTTATGACATCTGCTCCCTTCCCTCAGGGGAATACATGTATGTGACGAATTTCGCTGCTAACACTGTTTCGGTGATTCGCACTGCATGCAACACAGTTGTTTCAACGATGGAGGTGGGTACAAATCCAAATGGCATCTGCTCCCTCCCCTCCGGCGAGTACGTGTATGTGACGAATTCCGTTGACAATACTGTTTCTGTGATTCATTAAAATGCATCCGTGGCAACGGGAGTATCGGCTCCTAAACCAGGGAAGGAGAGGTGATTTGGAATCCAAAAGCTTTCTTACTTCATCGGGACAAAAAGCAGCTTTGTTCTGAGAAAAAGTATCATTACCGGAAGGGGCGGTAAACTATGCGCTACTTTTCTTGTTCGTTTTCGATTTCTCTTGTTATCCTGGTAGCTCTTTTCGGTGCTCTTCATGCCCAAACTGGCTCATTTGAAGTTCAAGGCAGTCTTCAGCAGAGCCAGTGCTCCGTGCCTGAGCCGAACTCGGGCTTCGTGGCTGTCGCCGGTGGGTGGTTGCACAGCCTCGGTCTTAGATCCGATTACTCCATCGTGGCCTGGGGATCAGACGGATTCAACCAGTGCACAGTACCACAACCCGCTTCGGGGTTCATTTCAATCGCCGCTGGTTTCTACCATAGTCTCGGTCTCAAATCTGACGGCTCGATTGCTGCTTTTGGGCAAAACAACCACGGTCAGTGCTCCATTCCGGAGCCCAACACCAATTTCGTAGCGATTGCCGGGGGCGGTTATCACAGTCTCGGTTTGAAGGCTAACGGTTCAATAGTCACCCGGGGTGACAATACATTCGGTCAGTGCGATGTGCCCGTGCCCAATGCGGGTTTCGTGGCGGTAGCCGGAGGCGGATATCACAGCCTCGGTTTGAAAGCCGACGGTTCAATAGTCGCCTGGGGCGACAATACACTTGGTCAGTGCAATGTACCTGAACCCGACACAGGCTTCGTTGCGGTTGCGGCCGGGATGAGATTCAGCATAGGGCTGAAATCTGACGGTTCGATAGTCGCCTGGGGTGATAATACAATCGGTCAGTGCGCTGTACCGGATTCCGGAAATGGTTTTATAGCGATTACCGGGGGCGGGTACCATGGCCTTGGTCTCAGATCTGACGGTTCGATAGTTGCCTGGGGTGACAATGAATTCGGGCAGTGCGCTGTACCGGACCCCAACACGGGTTTCGTGGCGATAACCGGGGGAATGAGGTTCAGCCTCGGTGTGAAAGCTGACGGCTCTATAGTTGCATGGGGAATCGGCCTTGAAAGTCAGATTGCAACTCCTGAGCTGATTCCGGAAATCGAAGCAGATGTGGATATGGGCCACAGCCTCATTGGCGTGACACTGAATGTTGGAACGCTCGGTATCGGCGGTGATGCAACAATATATATCAGCGATCAGTTCAACGGCCGCATTGGCTTCAACCGATTTGGTATCAAGATCGATACGAGCGGTTTTGGAAATGATGGAGATGATGAGTCCAGCGGACCACCCGAACCACCGGCAGCAGCAGGGGGATTCAGCTGCACATTGACCAGCTTTCTCACCGACACCAGCTCGGATGAGGAAAACAGCTCTGACAAACTCGATATCAGTCTCCAGACAGTCCCACTGCTGATGGACTGGCATCCTGACGGTGGGGGCTTTCGTCTCACTGCCGGGATAGTCATAAATGGCAACAAGGCAGAGCGTTCAGCCGCCCCGGGTGACACGGTGGAAGTTAACGGTACCGATTACGTGGTGGAATCGCTGATTTGGACCGCCTCTACCAACTCGTTCTCACCCTACCTTGGTATCGGGACTGGAAACGCGGTAGACCGGGCCAGCCGCTGGCATTTCGCATGGGATTTGGGCGTTCTGTTTCACGGTAAGCCAAGGATGAACATAGAGGGCACGGCGCTCAATCCGTCTTTGCAGTCCGATCTTGAAGAGGACATTGAAGAGGAAGAAGAGAACTTGGAGCAAGATTATAAGGATTTCTTCGTATGGCCGGTTCTCTCCTTCGGTTTGTCTTACACTTTCTAACCCAAGAATGGAGGTTGATATGAAAAAGTACTTACCTGTGCTTGTGATGGCTACGGCTTTCACTCTGGTTTACCTTGGCTGCGGTGACAGCACCGGCCCGTCGGAAGAGACCTACACGGTCTCAGGAACACTCACCAAGCTCGATATAGCAGACGGAATCATGGGTTACGCAATGCTCATAACGATGGAAGATGATACGACCTATAATATGATCTACTGGGACGAATCACTATTTGGTGCAGGAGTGGCCAGCTACTCGATGCCCGGTGTTGCTGCGGGTACGTACTATTTTGTCGCTGTTATCGATGTGAACAGTAATTGGGAGTCGAGCAATGGGCCCGATGAGGGCGATTTGACAAGCAACTTCCACGAGGAGATAATCATTCAAAATACTGTGATTAACGTTCCCGATGATGACTGGGAGCTATGGAGCGGTGGTGGTGGTAATTTTTGTGTTTCTGGAACTCTTCTTAAGAACGGGGTAGCAGACGGAGTTCTGGGATACGTAGCGCTTACGGACAGCAGCTTCAACATCCTGTATTCTGCAGTATCCGAACAACCATTCAGTGCGGGATGGACCACTTACAGTATCTACGATGTCATGGATGGTTCATACTTTTTCAATGCCTTCATCGATGTGAACGGCAATGCCGATCCTTACAATCCTTCACCAGATGCGGGCGACTGGGTCAACTCAGATCCTCCCTGGGTATGGATCGACCAGAATACTGAGCTGGATGTCTACGATGACGAGTGGACTGCTCACGGAGGGTAATAGACTGTAGTTTCAGGAGTGAAAGATAGATACATCATCATAGGTATTTCTCAGCCACAAAACGTATCCTGTTTCTTCAAAAGTTCCACGCGCGTAAACTCCAACGTATGCAGATGGAGAGCGTATAATAGTTTTCAAGAACTACCGAGTAGTTATTCTCTGTCATGTAAATGGAGGAGCTGTCACCCCTTATCACACAAGGGTACACATACTCTGTTCCGGTATATGAGATATCATATCTCAAACTGTCATTAACAAAGTAGGTGCCTTCTCCAAACATAGCTACCCATCCATCTGCATTTCCGTCACTGAAATCATCCTGGAAGAGAATGTCTTCCGCGAACAGTATTGCCGGGAGTATTAGAAGAGCAATTGTAAAATTTTTCATCTCCACCCCTCCTTGCTGGCCAGCAGAGAGGTGTAATACCACTGTAACTGTTTGTTCAGGGAAATAATCCATACTCCCTGTCATGGCCAATACCTATCAAAGCGAGCATCTCGAATGTATATTTACAAGTCAAGCATAGATATTACATAAACTACCAATCAACTAGGGAATAATGAACACATATCTGAGGAATACAACCCTGATTAGCGGCCATCAGTCTTGTCATCAGGAACTTTATGTGAAATGTTTACTAAAATAATTATTCACTACGGAGAAGGGATGCTTCAATGAAATATGGAATCGGTTTTGTTATTACAATGTTGATAATTCTACTGTTACCAGCCTGTGGAGACAGTACCGGGCCGTCTCAAGCGGATCTCACACCTTCTGTTCTGTCTCTTGTTTTTACTGGAGATTCATCAAAAGCACTTTCAGAGCGAAGTGTTTTAACCGGAACAAAGGGAGCCTGTGAAGTAACTGTCACTTGGACGATCTGTCCGGAGAGTGCCTTTGACAATTACGTTCTCTATAGGTCTGAGACCTCAGGAATACCTGCAGATCCTTCCACCGGACTGGTGCTGGGAGTCTTTTCAGAGGCCAATACCAGCCAGTACATTGATAATGATGTTCTATGGGGACAAGAGTACTACTATGTTCTTCGAACACAGGATGAAGATGATAATGGTGTATGGAGCAATGAGCC
>JAOZRM010000304.1 GCA_029940175.1 Candidatus Sabulitectum sp.
TCCACAATTCCATACCTCGCAGGCACTTTCTGTAGGCCTCGATACCGGAAAGTCTGTCCTCCTCAGTTATGAAGTTTTTACCTGTGCCGGGAATGGACATGCCTGAATATCGTTCCAGACTTTCCTTTGCGTAGCTGACCTGCTCCAGCACTTCTTCAGAAAAGACAGATGTATCAACTCGTGTATGAACTGCTCTTAATCTACTCGTGTACTTCCATTCATTCCTGAGAAGTGAATAGAGGTTATCACTGATCATCCAGCCTGGAATAAGTTGACACCACCCGTCAGGAACACTGTCAGGTCGCTTGCGGGGAAGGGTGATGAGTGAGAATGGAAAGCTTACCTTCTGGGGAAGAGTAGTAAGACCTGTTGCAATAATTGAGTATGGACTCTGGCTGAAGTCGGAAGGAAACTTAACTGAAGTGCTGAGTCCGAAGAATTGACCGGTACCCGGTCTGATCTCCTGATCAGGAAGCCTTGAAGTGTGATTACTGCCGATGTTCGCACCATAGCCTATGTTGCCCATTCCCCCGGGCCACATGGCTGCAATTAGCAGAGACTGATGATGTATTCCTGTAAGCGGTCCAACCACACTGGCAGTCACCTCACCTTCTCCCAGTACACTGTCTGCCCCAAGGAATGAGTCTTTAAGCTTCCCATGCCGTTCTACAACAGCAAATTCTCCTACAATAGAGTTTTCCACAATTGCACATGAATCCACAGAAGAATTCCATTGAAGCACACTGTCCCTCACAAGAGCACCATCTCCTGCGGAAGATCCCGACAAAAGAATCGACCCTCGTATGGCAGTAGCATTGTTGATCACAGCCCTGTGAAGGATCAGGCTGTTCTGAACACAGGAACAATTGGATACAACAGAATCTCTTCCTATCACACCTTCCAATCGGCTCCTGATCTTATCTCTGAATAGATTACATTCCTCCACCTTTTCACGACCGGTTGCAGATCCAAGAAAGGCCAGATCATTGTGGTCGAAATGTGGTATAACAGGAACTCTTCTTTCTCCAGTCTCCACTCCGGCATTTATGAAGGAGTCCATTACACCGGGAGTTGAATCCCACTGCAAACTGCCACAGAATTCTACTCGTGACCCAGGAAGTAAGATCAGGCCTTTGATCAGTAGATTGGATTTAACTATAAGTGGCCCTTCAATCTCACAATCCTCAAATGTGGTAGCCGAGAGAATTCCATCAGGAAGATGTACATTGATCTTACCGAGAAAACAACAGTTATTTACCAGACTGATATCAGACCCAGGCGTGAACCTTACAATGTTCCAGTTATCAGATCTGCATCCCTGCTTCACAAGCTTGTGAATCTGATGGTCAGTAACAGGTATTGCATTGCAACAGTTCATCTCAGATCTGCAATAAACAAGTTCTTCTGCAAGCTCAGTGATCTTTTTGAAATCAATCAACTCTGTTCCGCCTTTCTCCCCGGGACCATGCTGCCACGTTCTTCAAGGCCTCCACAGTTCTCCTCTCAAGAGCTTCCGTTGTATTGAAGCCCACATGAGGAGTTATTACTACCCCTGGTATTCTGTAAAGAATGTTGTCCGGAGGCAATGGTTCAGGAGTTGTAGCATCCAGTCCCGCCCCTCCCAGATGCCCGCTCAGAAGGTTCTCCTGGAGTTTTGTCTGATCTACAAGACCTCCCCGGGCAGTGTTGATAAGAATTGATCCGCGCTTCATCATGGAAAATCGCTCTGCATTCATGAACAGTTCAGTCTCTTCTGAAAGAGATAGATGAAGAGAAACAACATCGGAATTATTTAGAAGATGTGACAGTTCTGTGTACCTGCCTGGAAACCCCGGTCTTTCTGTTCTGCTCCATCCGAGAATCTCACAGGATGCTGCTTTGAATAATGATGCTGCCATAAAACCGATAGAACCTGTGCCGATGATTCCAACAGTTTTTCCGTGAAGTTCTTTACCCGGGATGCTTCTCGTGTCCCTCATGGACAGAATCGTAAGTGCAAGGGAAAGCTCTGCAACACTGTTTGTTGAATATCCAGGCACATTACTCACCGCAATCCCGTGCTCACGGGCTGCTTCAACATCAATATGGTCATATCCGGTAAAAGCCAGAGAGATCATTCCCCCTTTCAGAGCTTTCATCTGTCTGGAATTCACCGGCTGCATAACAGTAACTAAAGCACTGTGCCCATCTGGTTCATCGCCATGAGACAAAGTCCAGTCAGGAAGTTCTCTGGCTGCAGCGGCCAGAGTTCTTTCCACTGAAACTCCCGGGTCCTGGAGGATCAGAAGCTTTTTCACAAAGTCAGTCGTTTCAAAATGTCCCTGAGGTAGTCAAGAAAAAGTGCTACGGAAGGAACACTGACCGATTCAC
>JAOZRM010000305.1 GCA_029940175.1 Candidatus Sabulitectum sp.
ATTCCAGCATTACCAAAACCGAATGCCTGTAATGCGCTCATTATGCTTTTCGCATTTTGTTTTGAGGGATAAAGAAGAAAATCTATATCCTGAGTCATTCTTGGATAGCAATAGTAGTTTACAGCAAAACCACCTAAAGAGCATAGACAACATCATGCTCGTGGAATAAAGAAATGAGATCTTTCATGTCTTCAGAAAAGAACATAATTACCAGTCAGTGATCTCATAAGAAACAACTTTTTCTATGGGTTTTGTTGCCCAGTCCGACCCCCACCTGCGCTCCTGTAGAATGGCAAATTCACGCAGTCTGTCTTCTATTGTCATTCGAGATCGACGTTTGTATTCTGCTTCATTCTCTTCTTCAAGGGAGTGAAATATTTCAACTTTGAGATTCCGATTCATCAGGTAGACTGTTCCTTCCTGAAAGCACTTCATTCCTATTATGGAAGAATCGCAGCTTAATGCAAGTGATGTCAGTTTGCTTCAGGGGTTGCACCCCATACTATACTTAGCGGTACAACATCCGCGCACTTACTTAAACAAGGAGAAATAATGAAGAAACTTCTGTTCCTTAGTCCAGTTCTGATACTGATGCTTTTTGCATGCGGTGAAGGAGAAGCTCCAGTTGCAGATGAAGACATTGAGGTTCCATTCGTGGAGCCGGAACATTTTAGCTCAGATAATGCTGAAAGGCTTATTCCAAGGGAAATACTCTTTGGGAACCCGGAGAAGATAGGGCCACAGCTTTCCCCTGATGGAAGCATGATTGCCTACATTGCACCGGCAGAAGCCGTACTTAACCTCTGGGTTATGAATCGTGATCTCTCCGAACCAAGGCAGTTGACTTTTGATACTAACAGAGGCGTAACCAATTATTTCTGGGCGGAGAACGGTATTCACATTCTGTACATGCAGGATGAAGCCGGAGAAGAAGACACTCACGTTTACAGACTTGACGTTGCAACAGGCGATGTGGTTGACCTTACTCCTTTCGAGGGTGTTAAGGCTTACGTCAGCGCTACAGACAAGAACCAGCCAAATACAATCCTGATTGAGACCAATCAGGAAAGTGCAATGTTCTTTGATGTTTATTCCTGTGATCTGGAAACAGGCGAGCTTACCATGGTCGCAGATAACCCCGGTACTGACGAAAACGGTGACATGGTACTTGGATTCATGTCTGATGAGGATATGAATATCAGAATGTACTATTCCATCAATTCGGATACCGGCTTTATCTCAGTTTACCACCGCTGGGATGAGAATTCAGAGTGGGAGATACTTCAAAGTTTCTCCTCCAATGATGAATGGGGTCCAAGAAGATTCACAAACGATGGCGCGGGAATCTATCTCACTTCCAACCTTGAGTCCAATCTCTCTGCATTCTATTACAAGGACCTGGCCACTGGTGAGCAGACATACATCACATCTGATTCCCTGGCTGATGTGGGGGGAATTGGTTTTGATCCTCACACAGGCGAGCCACGCTCTGTCTCCTTCAATTATCTTAGACGCAGGCGCGAGATACTTGATGAGTCCATTGTTCCCGACATGGATTTTCTTGCAGAATTTCATGAAGGTGATTTCGGAACAGTGTCCAGGGACAATGCTGACAGCACCTGGATAGTAGTTTACTACACAGTGGACAATCCGGCAGTCTATTTCCTCTATGACAGAACAGATCAGACCATGATGGAAATGTTTACTGCAATTCCAGCTCTTGCAGACTACAATCTTGCTGCAGTTGAACCTGTGGAAATAACATCAAGAGATGGGTTCATCCTTCCCAGTTATCTTACTCTTCCAGATCCTGAATTCTATGGTGAAGGTCCTTTCCCCACGATCATGTACGTGCATGGCGGTCCGTGGGCGCGTGATGGCTACGGATATGAGCCATTCTGCCAGCTTTTTGCCAACAGAGGTTTCGCGGTTCTTCAGGTTAACTTCCGCGGTTCCACCGGTTTCGGCAAGGAATTCCTCAATGCCGGTAATCAGGAGTGGGGAAGAGCCATGCAGGATGACATCACTGATGGCGTGAACTGGGCAATTGAAAATGGCGTTGCCGACCCGGAGAGGGTAGTTATTCTTGGCGGATCCTACGGTGGCTATGCTACCCTTGCAGGCGCTGCTTTTACCCCGGAACTTTACTGCGCAGCAGTAGACTTCTTCGGACCTTCCAATCTGAATACATTCATGGAGACAGTACCACCATACTGGAAACCTCTTAAAGCCATGATGGATATCAGAGTTGGTGACCCGGAAATTGAAGAAGACAGGGCTATGCTGGAAGAAGTTTCCCCTGTGAATTTCGCCGAGAACATGACAATGCCAATGTTCATCGTTCAGGGTGAGAATGACCCCAGAGTGG
>JAOZRM010000306.1 GCA_029940175.1 Candidatus Sabulitectum sp.
AGAAACGGTTATTCAGATGGACCGCTTTTTAAAGCTACTGATCACACTGCTAGATTCTCCTGGCTTCCCACAGGAGTCAGCCAGGAATTTGGTTATCGGCCCATGGCAGACAGCGAAATTTACTTACCTGATCTTGAGAGACTGATTGACGACGTTAACTACGGGTCTATTCGGGACATAAATGTAGACATGTTCCTCTCTTACTATGCAGTTGTACTGGGCATCACCGATAATGACGGAGGTTCAATGAACTTTTATCTTTATCGGGATGCAGAGGGAATCTGGTGCATTTTTCCCTGGGACAGAGACAGCAGTTTCGGTAGTCAGTGGGGTGGTGTATATGATCCCGGACTGATTGAATGTACCAGTATGTTTCATCTTCAGCAGACCTCCCTTTTCTGCAGACTTCTGCTTGATCCCGCGTGCAATTTACAGTTTCAAACTCAGCTTGAGGAAATATCTCTTCTTATGTCCGGTGAACTCCTGGCAACTGTAGACTCAATTTATGCTGCAATTAAGACCGACGTATACCGGGATACTATGAAACAGGGCTCAAATGAAGACTTTGATCAGGCATACCAGGAGCTTCGTACATATCTTTTAGGGCGATCCGTTTTTCTGAATTCAATTCCAGGAATTTATCATCCAGCACCGGTGTGTTCCCTGTTAATTGAACCTGTGCATTTTCAGCCACAGGATGACTCTATTCGTGTAACCATCTGGACAGAATGGCAGGTTCAAAGCTGCAATCCGTTCTATACATGGGACAGGGGAGAGACCATGGAACTGATCATGCAGGAGGAAACGGGTTCCGGGGGAACAATATGGCATGGGGCGATTTCGATTGAAGATGATTGTTACTCAATTATGATCGCTCCGAGAACGAGATCGTTTGAGGCCGAGGAATTCCATGTGTATTTCAGCTTTTTTCCATATTACGGGTACATGATCTACCATCATGACTACTGGTTGAGTGCCCATCCATCAGCAGTGGAAATTTCCGGAGAATTTGCACCGGAAGATCTCAGCGTCGGTAATGTTCAGCATTACGGACCCGATTTCTGGATGCTTCCTCTTGTTAATTCGGGTCAGAAATTGCTTGATATGTCTCTATGTGTGATTGAAGCCGGTGAGCCAATCTCCAGAGTATTTATCGGGGAGAATACAGTTCTTGAGTCAGGAGATACCCTTTTCCTCACAAATTCGGTTAGAAGTGCTGGAATTCAATTTCCGGGAAGAGAATTTGTTGGCGATTGCGCAAGTCTGGAAATCGCTGGAACTTTGTTGTTTGTTCTAGATCCATCATGGCGATTTGCCTGGGAATCACCAGTTCCTGTCAGCGTTGATTCTTTTGCGTTTGATCACAAGCAGCTGGTTATCTCTGAAATAAATCATTCGGGTGCTGGAAGCAGCAGATCAGGTGACTGGATCGAAGTTTTCAACAGCAGCAGTGAAGTGGTGGATCTTGGTGGATATTTGATTTCAGATTCCGACGGGAATATATCTATGATCCCCTGGGATGCTTCTATTGTTGAACCTGATGGCTTCATTGTTCTCTGCAGGGACATTGACAGGTTCAGGATCATTAACCCGGAAGTGGAGAATGTGGTAGAGGCACTTGGGTTTGGTCTTTCAAATTACAGAGAAACCGTTACAATCAAGGACAGAGGCGGAAACACAATCCTCAGTTTCTATTACAACACAGAAAAGCCCTGGCCGGATTCAGACAACAGGATTCTCAGTCTTTTGTCCCCCTGGCTTCCTAGCGAGTCTGCTGAAAGCTGGGCTGCGGTGAGCAAGCCTGGTACTCCTGGAAGACCGAATCCAGGTTGGTATTCCTACGGAAACTGGTTGTCTGTTCAGCAGATAACACCCAATCCATCAAGCAGTGAAATTCACTATTCTGTGAATGTACAAAATCTACCGGTGTACGCTACTGTTTACGACCTTGCTGGAAGAATTGTTGATGATATTGGTTTCCTGGAAGCAGGTGTTGCAACACATACATGGTCCCCCCGGGAGCCGGTTTCTACAGGGGTTTACTTCCTTGTGATTAGATCCGCAGGTAGAACTGCCACTGAGAAATTCACACACATCAACCAGTTTGATTAGAATGATTGAAATTCAGCATGCGAGTTTAATAAATTTGAAGGGTACTGATGGCGATATCCAATGATTTTCTTGTTTATGTTCTTGATCAGCTTTCAGAACTGGAAGTAACCTACCGAAAGATGTTTGGTGGTGCCGGGCTCTACAGGAACGGGAAAGTGTTTGGACTGATAGCAGATGCAACAGTGTTCCTTAAAGTAGATGATTCAAACAGAAAAAGTTTTACCGATGCGGGATCCCTTCAGTTCAGACCATTTCC
>JAOZRM010000134.1:0-444 GCA_029940175.1 Candidatus Sabulitectum sp.
CCCTGTAGAACAATTGGCAGACTGGCGGTAATACCGTACATCGAAGACCATTCAGACCCCATTGGGATCGATCCCATACCGGGGATGGTCATCTCCTGAACATCATGGCTTTTCTGGTATGAAAGAGAAAAATCAACCTGTGGCAGGAACCATGTATGGGCAGCATTTCTGCTCCATCTGCTGCTTTCCACTTCATTACGTGCCGCTGCAACATCACCACGCTGCTCCATCGCCGTTCTCACTGCTTCATTCAGAGTGAATGCATAAGCTTGTGTGGAGAGAAGGAGAATTGACACAATAGTGATGAATGGTATTTTCTTTTTCATTGTTATGACCTCTTTCCTGTTCCAATGCCGTCAAAAACCAGCCTCATCAGCATATCAGCAAAATCGGCTGGTCTTACTTTATTAAAAAAATCTTTTCCATGTATGCGTATTGCACCAA
>JAOZRM010000134.1:454-8796 GCA_029940175.1 Candidatus Sabulitectum sp.
CAGTTCAGCATCCTCTCTGATTTCACCAAGGTCCACTGCCTGTTTAAACACAGGTTGAAGCTTAGCAAAAATATGAATAATTCTTGACCTGGATTCGGCACCACCGATAGTTTTGCTGGTTACCATCATTCTCACTGCATTCGAAAATTCCGGTCGCTTGATCAACTGATCTATTCTGCCCTCAATAATGCTCTTAAGAAGATCTCTAAAGGAAATACCAGGTTTCAGGGAATCCTCCAACATTGCCTGCAGGGAGTTTCCAGTATACTCAACAAGCTGTTTGTAAAAGCCCAGTTTGCTTCCGAAGTAGTAGTAAACCATAGGTTTGGTCACTCCTGCTTTTGCGGCAATATCATCCATAGAAATCTTATCGGGGGTGTTTTTCATGAGCAGTAATAGACCGGCATCCAGCAGCCGCTCTTTTTTTACCGTTTGTTTTGGCATAGTTTCAAACCCAACTTTCTTACTTACGGGTAAGTAAAACATATTGGAGAAAATGAAATCGTCAATACCTGTCGCTTTATTTGTTTCACCGGGACTTGTGTCCGGGAGGAAACTTTTTTGCCCCTTTCGTGTTGTTCCTTATACCATTAGATTTCATCTTCGGTAGATGCTATTCTTTAAACCTGATAAATTTACGTTAACACGAAAGGTTCAGTATGATGTTGTTTGTGCAAGTTGCAATGGTACTGTTGTCTGTTCAGGCTTCAGATATCTCCTTTACCATGGACCCTGCTGCAGTGGAGTTTGCCACATTCCGCGGTGAGGAAGTTATCAGCATTCCCGGAGGATCTTCTCCGTTCGTTGACGGAGAGCCCAGCCTTCCTGGAATGGGCTATTCAATGGTGATTCCCCAGGGTACATTTCTCGAAAGTGTACAGGTTGAGGTGTTGTCAAAAGTAGAGATTTCTGGAATCCATAATATTGCTCCAGTTCTTTCTGTTCCCTTGAATCAGTCAATTCCTGTGATTATTCCTCATTCCAGCAGCTATTCTCGGGGGATGTTTCCATCTTCTGCTATTCATGATGTAAATACAGGCAACAAGACCGGATTCAGGATCGCTTCTTTCAGCTATGTACCGTTCACCTGGAACCCTTCAACCGGTATTCTTTCTCTTGTAACCAGCGCCAGGCTCATACCGGTTGTGGCTCCTGCCACAGATGCTCCTCAGCTTTCCTTATCTGACAATCAGGTTAGAACAGCTATCTCCGCACTTCAGTCAGTTGTGCAGAACCCTGAGATGCTTGAAGCTTATGCACCTGAGATAGTCAGTGGTGTTGATGGCGCCCCGTGGATTGTTATTGCGGATGAAGATAAACTTTCAACCCTTCAGCCTCTGCTGAACCTCAGGGCAAACACTCATGGCTCAGCTTTCAAGTCCACTCAGTGGATATATGCCAATTATTCCGGCCGTGACACCCAGGAGCAGATAAGAAATTACCTGATCGATGCCTATGAGAACCAGGGTCTTGTCTACGCTCTTATAGTGGGAGACGGAGCTCCTTACGGTACAGGCGAAACAACTCGTATTTCCGGTCTCCAGATTGGTTCTCAGCACTTTGACTCCGTTTCAGATCTCTATTACGGTGATCTGGATGGTACCTGGGACGGTAACAACAACGACATTTTCGGAGAGCTCGCTGATTACCTTGATTATTACTCGGATATTTATGTTGGCAGATACAGCACCGATGTGGCTTCTCGTCTTGGAACCATGGTTAACAGAACAGTGGCCTATGAAACAACAGCTCCTTCAGGAGCATGGCAGACTACAGCCCTGCTTGCAGGAGCTTACTTGTGGCCAGGGTATACCGGTGCCAGAGTTTGTGACTCAATTTCAGTCAGAATACCTGCATCATGGACAGAGCACAAGCTCTATGAGGTAGGTTCCTCTCACCCCGATAACCAGATCGCCCTCTGGAATGCCGGTGTTTCCTTCAGCAGTCCCAATGGACACGGCTGGTATGACGGAATTTTCTGGGAAAACGCTCCTACATCATTGATCTCCGGAGCCAACTACACCCAGCTTACCAATGGTGATACTCCTATTGTTTTCCACTCTATTGCATGTCTTGCTGGAAACATTCAGGACATCGCCTCTATTGCTGAAAGGCTGATGTTTGCGCCAAATGGTGGAGCAGTTGCAGTGATGTTCAACTCTAACAACGGATGGGGAGCACCTCCAAACATGGGAGCCAGTGAGTGGCTTGAGATCTATTTTGCTCAGACGTTGTTTGTGGATGAACAGTATGAACTCGGTGTAGCAAATTCGGTCTCCAAGGATGATTTCAAAGCAGGTATGAGTATCGGTATGCAGAACTGGGTTCTTCAGGAAATGAACTTAATGGGCGATCCTGCTCTCAGATTCATTGCCGGACAGATGGGAATTGAGGAAGGGCAGGGTAATCCGTCAATTATGAACCCTGTGATTTCCTCTCCCAGCCCCAATCCTGTAAGTGGAACATGTGCTGTCAGCTACACCATGCCAGTTACTGGTATAGCCAATGTATCTGTTTATGACCTTTCAGGAAGATTGGCTGCAACAGTACATCAGGGCCTTCTTAGTGAAGGACAGGGAAGTCTGAGCTTTGACGCTTCCAGCCTTCCTTCAGGATGCTACAGCGTTGTTATCAATTCAGAAACAGGCACTGCTTCTACTCAGATGCTTGTTCTTCGTTAAGATATTGTAAGGAATGAAAGAGAAGGCCACCTGAGAGATCGGGTGGCCTTCTCACATAATTTGTACCCATGCACCGGAGAGGTTCATTATGACTCTATTTCTTCAGGTTGCCATTATCTTGATATCAGCCGGGGTATCAGAGGTTTCTTTCTCTATCCACCCTGATGTGGTTGAATTCACTTCATTTCGCGGGGAGGAGAGTGTGTTCATACCCGGAGGGGCCTCTCCGTTTCCAGATGGAGAGCCAGGGCTTCCCGGAATGGGGTATTCAATGGTTATTCCCCAGGGAACACACCTTGAAGATGTTGAGGTAGAGGTACTGTCAACAGTAAACCTTCCTGGAATTCACAGTATCGCTCCTGTTCTTTCTGTTCCCCTGAGTCATCCAATTCCTGTGATTATTCCTCATTCCGGCAGCTATTCTCAGGGTACGTTTCCTTCTTCTGCCATTCATGATGTACACACGGGTAACAAGACCGGATTCAGAATTGCTTCTTTCTGCTATGTACCGTTCACCTGGAACCCTTCAACCGGCATCCTTTCTCTTGTAACCAGTGCCAGGCTCATGCCTGTTATAGCTCCGGCAACCGATGCTCTACGGCTTGTTCTGTCTGAAAATCAGGTTCGAACTGCTATCTCTGCTCTCGGGTCTGTGGTTCACAATCCTGAGATGCTTGAAGCATACTCACCTGAGATCACCGGTGGTTGTGACGGGGCTTCATGGGTGGTGATCGCGGACGAAACCCATCTGCCAACTCTTCAACCTTTAATAGATCTCAGGGCATCCACCCATGGCTCAGCCTTTAAGTCCACACAATGGATCTATTCCAACTACAGTGGCCGTGATACTCAGGAACAGATCAGAAATTACCTTATTGATGCTTTTGAGAATCAGGGTCTTGTTTACGCTCTTATCGTCGGTGATTTTGGGGAAACCTCACGAGTATCCAGTCTCCATATAGGCACTTCAGGCCCGATGAATACAACTGCAGATCTTTACTACAGTGATCTTGACGGCGATTGGGACCTTGATGGAGACAGCAACTTCGGAGAACTTAGTGATGGTCTTGACTGGTACTCAGATATTTATGTGGGAAGGTTCAGCACTGATGTTCCCTCCCGTCTCTCAACCATGGTGACTAAGACGATCTTTTACGAGGTTGAGTCCCCTGCAGGGAACTGGCAGACAACTGCTCTGCTGGCCGGTGCCGGATTATGGATAGATGATCCACCGGGTTACTGGGGATCATTTGTGTGTGATTCAATAGATTCCAGAATACCCGAGTCATGGACTGTGCATAAACTGTATGAAGACTATTACTCGCATCCGAATAATCAGATTGATCTATACTCTCAGGGAGTTTCTTATAGCAGCGTGAATGGGCATGGAAATCATGGTGGAGTTTACTGGTATTCCTTTCCTCCAACAGGAATAGTTACTACAGCAAACTACTTTCAGATGAATAACACAGGAATGCCTGCTGTATTCCACTCCATTGCGTGTCATCCCGGGCATCTTCAGGATATTGCATGTATCGCGGAAAGGCTGATGTTCCTGCCTTCCGGTGGTGGAATTGCAGTGATGTTCAACTCTCACTGGGGAATTGGTACTCCCCCTTCATTTGGTCCCAGTGAATGGCTTGAGCTATTCTTTGCAGAGGTTCTTCTGCAGGATGAGCAGTATGAGATAGGGGTAGCACATGCAATCTCCAAAGATGAATTCAAGGCAAATGTGAGTATCTCCATGCAGAACTGGATCCTTCAGGAGAACAATCTTCTTGGGGACCCGGCACTCAGATTTGTTGCAGGACAGATGGGAACTGAAGAGGGAGAAGGTGATCCTTCAGTTATAGCTCCGGTGATTTCAGCCCCAAGCCCTAATCCTGTAAGCGGTATATGTGCTGTAAGCTACGCCATGCCAGCTGCAGGTATTGCTTCTGTATCTGTTTATGATCTTTCAGGAAGATTGGCGACAACAGTGCATCAGGGCATTCTTAGCTCAGGGCAGGGAAGTCTGAGCTTTGACGCTTCCAGCCTTCCTTCAGGGCGTTACAGCATTGTGATAAATTCAGAGACAGGTTCTGCTTTTACTCAGATGCTTATTCTTCACTGATGCCTCCTGAGTAATGATATATAGGCCGTCAAAGAGATTTGACGGTCTTTGTTAAAACCCGTTGGTGCTGGTTTTCTCCGGACGCTCCAGCTCAATTCTTTCCTCTTCCGGTCTGATCATTTCTTCTATATAGAATCCCGCAGGCAGACCAAAACCTCTAGAAGGAAGAGCGGTGTACTTCCTGACTTTTCTGGATGGGTTGCAAAGGATGTAAAATGGAATTCCTTCACGCTCCGCTGCTCGAATTGCAGCTTCAGTTATCTCTTTAAGATCGGCAAAGTACATTTCACTCTCCTTTCCCAATAAATACAAAAAAGGGAAGGCTTTTGAAACCTTCCCTCTTTCCGGCAGCGGCTGCTACCTGTGGGGATGTACGCCCATGTTGTTTCTTCCGGAATTTCGTCCTCCCATGCCACCTTCACCCATTCTCATTTCCATGGAGCCAGGATTGAATTCTGCAAGAGCTGCAAGTTGCTCAGGAGTAAGCACATCGTGTATATCAACAAGAGCCTGTGCTATGATTCCGTTGGCCTCTTCCATTGCTTCAATTCTTTCGTTGAGAAGAGACTCAACCTCAGATACAGATAAAGAGGAAGAGGAGAACATCTCAAGGAACTCTTCTCTGTGGCTGCCAGCATCCTCGGTTCCCCGAATGCTTTCCAGGGATTCCTGAGCATCTTCCATTATATCACCGATTGCTTCTCTCTGATCATCTGTAAGATCAAGCATTCTCATCATTGGCAGCATTCTCTGGAAGAAGCTATCACCACCGCCACCAGGTCTCTGCTGGCTCATGCTTCTGCCGCCCATTGATCTTCCAGACATTCCTCCCGGCTGTGCAATCGCTGTTCCTGCAAGCAGCAGAACCATTGCGAGCCCTGCTATGATCGTTGTTCTTGTTTTCATTTCCTTTTCCTTTCAATTGGTTGTTCCCAGTACAAATGTATTATGGGTTCAGAGAGATCAGGAAAGGTGAATCTTGTGTAACAGAATGTAACAAATGAAAAAGGGGAAGACAGCTAAGCCTCCCCCTGAAATATCAATGTCTGTGAATCAGAAAGAAGCGTTAATTCCTGCAGCTGCAAAGAATACCTTTTTATCGAAGGACTCACCTGTGTAGATCCCAACTCCCTCACCCTCGTTGAAGAAAGTGGTTCCACCTGCTATGGTGAAGTCGAAAACTTCATTGGCCTGCCAGTTGATTCCTCCTGAAAGAAGACCTGCATTGAGGTTGTATTCAAGGTCGGTGTAAGTGGTATCACAGCCTCCATAGTTGGAATAACTGTATCCCAGAGCACCTGCAAAGGCATCGTTGAACTGGTAACGACCACTGATGTTGGCTTCCCAGCCATCATTGTAGGCATCATCAATTCCATCATCCTCGCCCTGATCCGAAGCCTCTATGAAGTAGTAATTGGCAGAGCCTCCCAGTCGAAATTCATCATTAACCTGCATTTCCGCCCCAATAGCAGCAACTGCGGGAAGATCTCTTCTCTGCATTGCTCCGTTGGCCAGATACGGCATGATAGCATCCCATGTGGAAACTACATTTGCAGTGGCTTTAAAATCAAGAGCAGTCGCAGTCTCGTATCTGGCTGCCAGGTTGATCTTGTCAGAAGGCATGTAGTCAACACTTATCACAGCTGACATACCGGTTGCTGCCCTGTCAACATCAAGATCGGCAGATGTGGTACCAACAGGTAAACCGGTTGCAAGATCGACAACTGCAAAAGTTCCCTGGCCTTTGTAATTTCTGTGAGCTGAAGTAAATCTTCCTGACACTGCTCCACTGAAACTTTCATTGAACGCATAGGCAACTCCAGCAATTCCTCTCATGTAGAAAGAAGTACCTTCCATGGAACCCTCACTCATTATTGCAATGTGCGTAGGGCCATACTGTGCCTGAACCAGACCAGTCTGCAGTAAGGGCATGATGAACAGACCGTCGGCGTAATCTACACTTCCACCCCCGGCAGGGACGGTGAACCCGCCAAATGCAGCAATGTTACCTGTTTTGTACACTGCATAGAAATTAGGGATAAAAGGAGTGGCTTTTGTTGTGGAAACCTCTGTCTCCTCTGTTGCACCCAGGAAAGTGCCGGTTATCGTGTAATCCTTACCAATGTACTGGCCGCTGAAATTCAGATGAATACCATCATCCATAAAAGCAAGACCTGCTGGATTGTAGGTAACTCCATCAGCACAGTCGGTGACTGCATTCCTGGATAATTCCATGAGATACTCAGCACTTCTTATTCCAAGTATGTCAATATTTCCCGCCATAATAACTCCGGAAAGCAGAACAAGAACCGCCGTTAACAAAAGACCTCTCATTATCCCTCCTTGGTGAATAGCGTGTAAACTGCTTCTAAGGCAATCTACCCACAGAAGGAAGTCCGGTCAACGGAAACAAAACTGAATCTTACAGACTGAGTATCAATACTCTCGGGTAATCATCCGGGTTCATGTTAAAGGCTGCCATGCCATTGGGTGTTATAACGAAATTGAAATCAGACAGATTAAGATCGGGGTCGACAATTACAGTTTCCACAGGTTCCGTCGCTCCTGATGGAAACAGATCAAAGGTGGGGCTGGATTCCCATCCCCGCTGAACCCATAGATTGCCGCTGGCATCCAGTCCTGTTGAACCTGTTGCATAGTAGAAGGCAGGTGGCTCATAAGTTGCACCTGCAAGCCTGCCTCCTCTTCCAGAAGCGGCCATGCCCTGCATTCTGTATTCGTATGCCTGAATGTCCTCTTCCAGGTCCTCGTCGGACTTAACAACCGGTGTATATCCCGGAAAAGTCAGATTGTACATCTCTGAACCATCCAGTGGATACACAGAAACAACGTACTCTTCACTTACTGGAGCTGAGTAGTAGAGATTGCTCCTGTCTGAAACCAGCCCTGCCTGGGGCATCATAATTCTCTGTATCATGTTCTCGGGTGAAAAGTCATCCTCTTTTTCAAAAAATACATGGATGGAGTCCGTATTTTCCTCCCAGAGAGCCACTGAAGTTGTTAAGATTCCCGCGTCTCTGTTGAACCCACCCTGCTCTCCGGCAAAGCCTGTTCCCGCTGCAGTGATAACAAATGGTGCTCTTGTGGTGAAATTTGTTATGGTTTCAGCATGTTGAAGGCCGCTGTCGAAGACTTCAACTTCCCTGCTGAATGGATCAGTAACTGCAATTCTGCCGTCATTCAGACAGGCAAGACCTCTGGGATTCAGAAACTCACCGGGAGCTTCACCCTCTCCACCGAAGTTACCAAGAAAGTCTCCTTCAGGAGAAAAAAGACTTACTTGTTTTTTTTGTGTATCAAGAACTGCAAGATTGCCATCCTCTGTGAAATCCACGTCCTGAATTACACCGAAGACAAAATTGGAATCACCAAGTTCAACTCCGATTTCTGCAGTAACAAGCAGCATTGGCGTTCCTGGTTCAACAGGATCGATATCAGATACTGTTACTGAAGGTTCGGAATTACCACAGCCCATTAACACAAGAATAAGTGCTGATACTATGAAACATTTCATGATGCTCTCCCTT